>JAKAYH010000069.1 GCA_021826835.1 Thermoplasmata archaeon
TTGGTGTTTTGTTATCGATTATTCCTTTAATAGGTGCTATTGGCATTTTTATTGTTTTTATAGGATTCATATTGTTGTTCATGAAGAGGCATGCAATGGGAGAATTACAGCACAGGCTACTAACATTTGATATAGTGCTTTTTATTCTTTCCCTCTTTATCATATTCTGGGTGTTTGTTTCTGTCGTATTCGCAAGTGTATTTAGTTCAGTGAGTGCCACCGGAACGGCAAATCCAACAATGTCAGCCACGATGGCAAGGGGCATATTGAACGATCTTCTGGCACTTATAATTCCTTTGGAATTAGTACCCTTCGGACTATGCTATTTGCTTATGGGTGTTGGGATCGTCGAATCGATTCAGAGAAGAATATTTTCGTTGATGATTATTCTAGGAATTGCTGCCTCGGTAATCGGATCATATATCGCAGTGGAATCAATCAACGTATCATCAATTGTTCAGGCATCTTCACAGGGAAAGAGCTTAAACACAACCGGTATTCTTAGCAGCAGCATATATGGTTCATTATCCGTGCTAGGAATCGCCAGTTCGCTTCTTATAGGCCTTGCATTCGTATATTTGTGGAAGGTTGTCAGGGAAGGCTATGGAGATGTGGAGAATCTCACCAGTTTGAATTCAGGCGAACCCTATTAAAATTTTTATAAATTTTTTTTATAAATTTTATTTGTTAAATAGTGTTTCATTTCCTATTTTTCTTACAGCATTAAGGATTTCGCCGTTGTCCAGGCCTGTCACATCTCCTGTATCAGTGTTCAAAAACGCTGACTTGAGGAGTCTTCTCATAATCTTTCCATTTTTGGTCTTTGGCAGGGACTCTATGCAGAAAACGTACTTCGGCCTGAACGATTTTCCAAGGAAACTTTCCACCTGGCTGTATATGCCACTTTTAACATTCTCTTCATCTTTTCCAGTATAAAAAATGACAACGGATTCTCCTTTTATAGGATCAGGGATTCCAAAACTTGCACTTTCAATTACTCCATATACTCTATTGGCAGCATCTTCTATTTCTCCTGGACCGAGTCTCTTGCCTGCAATCTTTATTACATCATCGGCCCTTCCAAGGAGTATGTAATATCCTTCTTCATCTCTGATAGCCCAGTCTCCCTGAACCCAGTAGCCCTTGAATTGATTCCAGTATGTGTCTAAATATTTTTTGTCATTCTTCCAGATTCCCCTTGTCATAGATGGTAGATGCTCTCTGGTTGCCAGAAGCCCAACTTCGTTGGTTATTTCCTTTCCATCTTGGGACAGAACTGTTACACCCATACCTAACCCACGGTAGAGGCATCTTGGTTTAAGCGGGATAACCGGTGTGGATGCTAGAAAACATCCAATTATGTCTGTACCGCCTGAGACATTACATATTGGTATTTTTCCACCACCAAGTTTTTCGAATAAATACATCCAGGACTCAGTATCCCATGGTTCCCCTGTGGATGCAAATGCCTTAAGTCCGTTGAATGCTCTTGTTACGCCTTTTGATTTTGCGGTTCTTACAAATGTAGGGGAGAGACCAAGGACAGTAATATGATTTCGTTCAACCATATCCCATACTCTTTCCATATTGGGATAATCCACGGCTCCAGGATAGATGAAAACACTGGCCCCAATACTGTTAGCCCCAATTATTTCCCATGGGCCCATCATCCATCCCAGATCGGTTATCCAGTAAATTACTCCATCGGGTTTCAGATCGGTATAATAATAAACCTCCTTAGTTATATTAACGAGAGCTCCGCCATGGACATGTACCGTTCCTTTTGGTTTCCCAGTAGTTCCTGATGTATAGAGCATGATTGCAGGATCCTCGGAATCCGTATGGACGCTGCTAACATAATGCCCCCCATCTAAAAGATTTTGAAAATTATATTTCCATCCATCACCACCTGCAACGATCAGGTCAGTTCCTTCGATTCCTTTTATTGTATCAGCCATTTTTACTTTTTTACCCTTTCTTTCATAGGAATCCACAGTGAAAATATACCTAATGCCTGCATCCTTAACCCTAACGTCAACGCTCTCCCGTCCATATCCTGAAAACATTGGAACAGCCACAGCACCTATGCGCATAATTGCATACATTGCAATAATGGCCTCTGCCATCATTGGCATGAAAATGCCTACCCTGTCTCCCTTCTTAATACCCATGTCGAGAAGTGCCCCAGCAAGCTTGCCTGTTTTTTCATCCAACTGCTCGAATGTAAGGCTACCCACATCACCAGACTCGTTCTCCCATCTTATCGCATCCTTTTTCCTCTGCTTGTGCCTTTCAACACAGTTGAAAGTTATATTTATTTTACCTCCGGTAAACCATTTCGTGAATTCCTTGCCATCTTCTGATTCCCTTATTCTATCAAATCTTTTGAAGAACCATATGCCCATGTGTGTTACTATGCCTTCATAGAACTTTTCGATCTCTTTATCTGCATATGAATAAAGTTCTTCCAGACTATTTAAATTGAAAAATTTTCTTAAGGAGTCCAGATTGCTCTGTTCTACCACTTCATTACTTGGAAAATAAACAAATTCTCCTCCATAATCCATATTTAGATAAACAAATGTACTATAATTTAATTTTTGACATTATATATGTTCTGAGAACACAAAACTTGCTTATTTTGATATCTCTTAAAAGTTATCATAGTTTTTCCTTAAACTCAAATTATCCCTTGGATTTAATTGATTCTTCAGCTTACTTATTTCTATCTTGAAATCACACGGATAGAAATTTATTGATATTCACGTAGCCATATTTCACCAATTGCCAATGGGTGAAATCCCACTCTAAAAAAATCTCTCGTTAAATATGATCAATGGAATAAACAAGATTTGTATATTGTGATGATCTAAGGCATCATTGAATGGAAGCATATATGAACGGGAACTGGTAGCGATTCTTTCAGGCAACGTCAAGACCATTGAGAGAATAGGAAAAAGGATGGACTTTCTGGCGAGGGAATCCTTTGAAGACCTAAAAAAATACCCATTTTATGTTACAAGGGCAGCTGGTTCTAAGGGTGCAGACCTGGTCGCAGTGAGATTTGATATTACATTCGTCATCGAGATAAAAAGTTCGGTGAATGATGTTCTTGCATTTTCATCATCATCGGGGAAGAATCAAGAACAGGCGGAGAGACTTGCAGAAAAGTGCAACAGTGCTGGCCTTTTTCTTACTTATGGATTCAGATTGAAGAACGCTGAGGGAGATCCCTGGAGAGTGTTTAAGGTGCCAGGTGACCCGAAGGGGAGATTCAGGAACATATATTCCATAATACCAGAAATTGAAATAAGCAGAAATGAAAATTACGTCATGAAATGGAAAAACGGGCTTCCACTCCATGAACTTCTATCCTATTTGAAGGAATCACATTGATTGTTTTATTCCCTTTTCGAAGGCATCTATTCCTTCGTCTATCTGTTGATCTGTTATTATTAAGGGCGGGATAAGTCTTATTGCGCTTTCTCCTGTACCGAGGACAATCACTCCGTTTTTAAAGGCGTTCATTTCTACGGAATCTCTGAACTTGGCAAAGGGCTCTTTTGTTCTTCTGTCTTTTACAAAGTCAACTGCCTGCATCAGCCCTATTCCCCTTACATCACCAATCACATCGTATTTTTCCTTGAGTTCTTCCAGCCTCTTTCTGAGGTAAACTCCCCTCTTTGCGGCGTTTTCTACGGCGTTTTCTTTTTTCATTGCCTCAATGGTAGCCATGCTTGAAACTGATGCAAGGATGTTCCCACCATAGGTGTTTGAATGAAGGCCTGGCTCCGGGAAGTCCAGTTCTGCCTTTATTACCACGGCACCCATTGGAATTCCGTTTGCTATGGCTTTTGCGAGAGGAATAATATCAGGCTCAACTCCGAAATGCTCAGAGGCAAACCACTTACCTGTTCTTCCAAATCCGGCTTGCACTTCGTCCATTATCAGAAGCATATCGTTGTCATGGGCGAGTTTAATAAGTTTTTTATGAAAATCCATTGGAGGTACAATGTATCCGCCCTCCCCCTGAATTGGCTCAACCATTATTGCGGCCACGTTTTCAGGAGGCATATACATTTTCAATGTATATTTCTCTATAAAATCAATTACAGCATTTGTTAATTCCTGCGGATGTTCATACCCGTCTATACCGAAAACGTTCCTGTAGGGATTGGGGAATGGGACGTGCTCCACACCTGGCATTGATGGAAATAGCCACTTTTTCTGTATACCCTTAGATGCTGTGAAGGATAGAGAACCCTGTGATCTTCCATGGAATCCACCTATGAAGCTGATGAATTGTTGTTTCTTTTTGTTCACCTTAGCGAATTTAATTGCAGCCTCGTTACTTTCCGTTCCACTGTTCGTAAAAAATACCTTTTTAGGGAATTTTCCAGGAGTAATTTCTTCAATTGCCCTGGCAGCGTCAACCTGTTCTTTATAATAAAAGTCTGTCCCTGCGAAATGCCACATCTTCCATAACTGTTCCTGCACTTTCTCTGTAATATATGGATGTATGTGACCCATATTATTCACGCTTATTCCTGCTGCGAAATCAATAAAGACGTTATCATCCACATCCTCCACATAAACACCCTTCCCTCTCTTTGCCACAACTGGAAGAGATTTTGTGCTTGTGGCCAAATATTTTTCGTCATCTAAAACAATCTTCTTTGCATTAGGTCCCGGAGGTGTAGTCTTTATTTTCACTCCTGGTTTAAAATCTTCTTCATAATTTTCTTGCATAAAATCACCTATTTATCTATGTAGACTATAAATATATAGATTATGGAATGAAAATCGAAGATAAATTACGAAATTCGTAATTTGAAAATTACATAAAAATTTATCTTGGAATTGATTACGCGTATGATGGAAAGTGGATATGAGATAAAACTCATCAAGGAATTTTATAGAGATGAGATCACAGACAGGGAATTCTATAGGAAACTTTCCTTGAGAATTAAGAATGAAAATATAAAAAATAGATTGAAAAGCCTTTCAGATGTAGAAGACTATCACGCCAATTACTGGGCTTCAAGACTTTCATACTTGAGCTATGACAGTAAAATACTGAATCCTTATAGAACAAAGCTAAGATTGCTTCTCATCTTTACTCGGATAATAGGGCTTAATTTAACGATAAATTTAATGGAAAGAGGAGAGGTCGAAAGTATCATTAAATACAGAAACTTCCTTAAAAGAATAAATGATAAAGAATTATCAGCAGGACTATCAAGAATAATTGAGGATGAAATCAGCCACGAGAGTCTTTTCAATGACATGAATGAAAATAAGGAAAAATTCCTTGATAAAATTCAGTCGTTCATTTATGGAATGAGTGATGGCCTTGTGGAAGTTCTTGCAGCAATAGCGGGGCTCACTGCAATAATTGAGAACAATTTTATAATTGCGATGAGTGGCCTGGTTGTTGGCATTGGCGGTACAATTAGTATGATGCTAGGTGCATATCTTTCCAAGGCCTCAGAAAGTGAATTCAGGATATCAACAATCAAAAGAGAAATGATTGTAGAAGAAAGATCTGAGGGAGAGACTAAGGAAGTAATAAAGAAAGAGAGTGGAAGATCAAAAGATTCTGCCGTTACAACCGGACTTTCATATGTTTTTGGTGCAATTTTCCCAATAGCACCATTTCTGTTTCCTCTTGGGTTTCTTTCCCTAATTATAGCCGTAGCCTTAGTGGCAATAGTTCAGGCAATAAGCAATGGATTGATCGCAATTGCCTTAAACACGTCAATACTTAAATCGTCTTCAAGAGCAGCCCTTCTATCATTACTGGCAGCCGGAATCACCTTCACGGTTGGATTCGTATTTCACACTTATCTACATTTGTATATAACCTGACGACACTCAGGAGAACTTTAATTCAATTTCAAACTTGAACATTTATCAGTCTGAAATTTTTATTTTGAAACTGTTTTATAAAATATTTTTACTTTTCGTATTGAACTTATCTGTAATTTTGAAAACTATTATAACTTCGAGAACATTCTTTTACCACGAATAAAATTGAAGCTGAAAATATATCAAAAAAATACGGAAGCAAGATAGGGCTTTCTGAACTGAATCTTTCGTTCCATAGTGGACTGGTTGAAGGCCTGATTGGTCCAAATGGATCCGGTAAAACCACGGCCCTGAGAATAATTTCTGGGATTATCAAGTATGATTCTGGAACCATTAAAATTGATGGCAATCAAATTGAGTTCTATGAAAAATTTGCCAGGGAACATATAGCTTATGTTCCTGAGACACCAGTACTGTATGAAACCTTAACTGGAAATGAATACTGCGACCTGTATGCCGGGATAAGAGGTGTTAACGGTGAGGAATATCAGAGTATAAAGTACAGTATTGCAGATGCACTTGATCTGACAGAGACCATGGATAGGCCAATCGGAATGCTGTCGTTTGGCACAAAACAGAAAATCTCCATACTTTCTGCGCTTTCCTCAAAACCAGAGGTTTTAATTTTAGATGAGTCCCTGAATGGCCTTGACCCGACATCTATAATTGTTGTTAAAGAGGTTATAAGGGAAATGATCCAGAATGGTCACTTTGTAATATTTTCTACACATATACTCGATCTGGCCGAAATAATGTGTAACAGAGTCCAGATACTTGATTCGGGGAAAAAAATACTGGAGGGAAATATGGATGAATTAAATGAAGAGGGAGAGGGAGGTTTTCTGGAAAAGTTGTTCCTTCAAATAACGGGAAAAGAGGATATACTCGAGAGGGCAAAAAAATTAGGTGATTCTTTATTTCGATCAGAGGAATAATTTATGAATCGACATTAATCAACAGGGAATACAGATACCAGGCACTAAAATCATCTGAGAGATTTAATAGAGAGTTTGAAAAAAGATCATTCTCCAAGAACTATATTCAGCATATCATATTCAGATCTGGCCTTATCTATAGTGCCATTTTTCTGTTATTTTCATTGCTTATCACATATAGCGGTATAAGTGTATCCTACAAAGGAATCTATGCAACTGGTTTTTCCATATTCCTCTATCAATTTGGGATTAACACCTTTGGCTCATTCATGTGGATTCAGACCCTGAAGAATGAAAAGATCATAGACCCCGGGAAGTTCCTATTCACTAAGGATAGTGGCATGGTTTTACCTGCCTCCTGGTTTGTAAACACTGGTGTGTATACTATGCTTCTTGATATACCACCCATTGTATTTTATTATTACATTAACAGAAACCTGGATAATGTGTTAATTCAGATGATCTGGGGTGCAACATGTATAGTTCTGGGCTTTTCCGTTGGGTCCTTTCTGTCCATCATTTCACAAAGAGGGAATTGGAGTGGAAGAATAGGTTCTGGTATTTTCAATTCCCTTAAAATGATTGGTCTTATCTCCATATTCATATTTTTTGACGTTACAGTATTTTTCCCGCGGTATATCTTTCTGTTTTCCTTCTCAGTCCAGTATCCCTTAAATTATGTGTTTCCTGTTCTTGATATAGGCTTTATTGCTTTCACTAATCATGTAAATGTGGATTCGATTGTTGCATCCTTTTCATGGAGTTTCTTTTATCTTATTCTTTCGATTTTCATTGCTTACTTTCTTGCCAGGAATATTCTGGAAAACCTGTTCGATCGAAACATGGCAACTTTCCAGAATAAGCATATAAAAAGAAAAAATAGCAGGAAGTTCAGCTCCATAGTATCATTGACCATGAAGGATCTGAAGCTCGCTACAAGAGATCTTACAAACCTTTCAAGCTTTTTCTTTCCGGTATTTTTTAGTCTTCCCGCACTTCTGGAGGTTTTTGTTGATAAAAGATTTGGAAACTTCCCTCCACTTTTTACCTATATTGCAATTTTCCTGCTCACAACACTGTCAGTTTCTTTTTATTCGATTCAGTCTCTTGTAATGGAAGGAAAAAGTTTTGCAAATTTGAGGATTTGGCTGATTACAAAAACTGAGATGATATTCTCTAAGGCACTTTCATCCCTTATAATATTCATTTTCTTCGCTATTCCAATAGTTATTGTTATGATCGGCGCAAATTTTGGAGATATCATATATGCTGTGCTCATAATTGCAGACGCTGCACTGGCTTTTTTCTTTTCCTCATTTGTCACTTTGTCGTTTATAATTTCCAGGATACCGAAGGAGACCACAAACATCAATATCTATTCCTTTGGCGGAATAGCCGGACTGATACTAATATTTTCAATATCCATAATTTCCGGTTCTTTTGCGCCATTGGTTTCATTCTTTATTGGCGCAATACTTGCAATTCCCCAAATTGACCTACCCTCTATATTCCTAGGGATCACTCTTCTCCTTAGTTTATTATTGATTAGATTAATATTCACATATCTATCCAGTGAAGATAAGTCAAAAACATAAGGAAAATTTATTAATGGTATATAAATGCACTCTGACTGAGTGATAATTCATGGTAAATGTCAAAGAAGTACCTGCAGACCTGCTTGTTGATGAACTTGCACTGCAGTTTGGTGAAATGAAAAACCTGGAGGAGCCAGAATGGACGCTCTATACCAAATCTGGAGTACACAGGGAAAAGGGCTGGACTCAAGAAGACTGGTACTACAGAAGGCTGGCCTCAACGCTGAGAAAAGTGTATGTTAACAGTGGCATAGGAATACAGAGATTGAGTGAACAGTATGGCGGAAAAAAAGATGGGGGCTCAAAGCCTTATCATCCAGCAGCGGGAAGCCGATCCATAGTAAGACATATGTTTAACAGGCTGGAGGAACTTGGACTTATTAAGAAATCCGAAAAAGGGAGAGTTGTCACTCCATCCGGGCAGGCTATGCTAGATAAGGCATCAAGAAAAGTTATGGAAAAACTTGCAGAACAAAAACCCGAGTTAAAGAAATATCTTTAAGGTGGTTATCGTGGAAGGGGACAGAGAACTTGAGGAACTCAGACGAAGAAAAATGGAGGAACTTCAAAGGTACCAAACA
>JAKAYH010000070.1 GCA_021826835.1 Thermoplasmata archaeon
TATGGCAGTGCAAGACTGTTCCTTCTCGTGATCCTCCTGACTGTTTTTATGTTCACATGAATTCCTGAATTGCGTAGAATAGCCCATATCCTCCTGTATCCATATGTTGTCCTTTCTCCTGAGATCCGGATTATTTCAGATTCAATGTTTTCAGATATCCTGGATTTCACTGTTCCTGATCTCCCTGTCTTTCTGTAATAGATTGTTGACCTTGGAATATCCATTGCCCTGGATATACGTGATACAGTCATCTCTTTTCTGAGAATGTCAACAGTCATCCTTATTTCCTCCCCTGTCGACTTTTTTTTAAAGCATCTATTACAAGTGCCTGATCACCAACCAGTCTCTTGAGATCATCTATCTCCTTCTGATATGTATTTCCCTTTGATGATTCACCAAGTGCCCTGCTTCCACCATCAATGAACTTCTCCTTCCATCTGTTAAGCTGTACAACAGATATTCCATGTCTCCTGCACAATTCAGCAATGTTTGTTGCTGTAAGTGATTCGATCACGATCTCTATCTTCTGCTCAACAGTGTATTTATCTGCCATGTCAGATCACCCTATCCACAGGTGCACATTAGGTTCGTAAAACCCCCTCTGGACTCCCCCTTATATACCTTTAACAGTATATTATCTCTATTATAAGTGTCCAAGTGATAAGGGGAGCACATCATGTTACACAATTGTTAAAAAGTCAATTTAACACATGCTATTTGCCAACATTTGCATGCTAATTTAAAATATTAACATGTTAATTCTATACCCCGTAGATTTAACACAGAATTAACAACTTTGGCGGTTATATTATCTCTCTACGAATACGTGTCATACAGGCTCTAATACATATCTGCAATGCCGCGATCTGCAAAATTACATGGTAATTCTGTTAGAACTTAAATAGCATTTACCATGTAATTTACATGTTAATTGCGTGTTAATTCTCGCCATTCTTAGATTTAACACAAGAATAGACAAAAAAAGGTGTTAATTCTCCTAATATACATAGCATAAAAATGCAGTATTCTGCGTGTTCGAGATAAAATGGCGTCATGTAATTTACTACCAATGAAATGGCGCTTGAATTAACAAAATTAGGTGCTATTTCATGGTTTTAAAAATTATCCTGTATAGACCCCTTTATAGGGTGTAAAATGACCCTAAAAACGACTACCGTCTTAGTAGAATTAACTAAAATGAACAGTTTAGACGATGCAAAGAATGAGTGGTAAAAAATAGATGTTACATGTCACATGCAACACTTAGACAGAATCGTGAAGGTTTGACGCTATAAGAGAGAGTTGAAAAGATTGGAATTTCATATTATGAAAGAGGAATTCATTTTATGTACCTGTCTACTATATTTGAAAGAGATTTTATAATCTCAGGAACGTTAATATTCCCGTGAATTTTAGATTGAGTGGGGCGAGGTGTAGCGTTTGTAAGAGAATTAAAATAATCAGGATCCCTTTCTCTGATTATACTGTTACCTTCACCATATCTTACAAATCTTGAAATGAATTTCATAAGCGACTCGTCATTATGATTATAGCCATAATTGTGCTGAACAATAACGTGGTCTGCAGGGAGAATTTTGTGCCCTTTGTTTTTTGCCCTTATACAGAAGTCAATGTCTTCTCCAGCGGCCAGCGGGAAGTTCTCATCAAACCTCAAGCCTTCCCTCAAAATATTGCTGGGACAGATCATTACGCATGTGGTTCCATAAACTAAACTACTCAAATTGCTTTGACTCTCGTATACACCGTTCAGTGTTCCATCAATATCATGAAACAGATCATAGCATGTATCGCCATAACTTTGAATTTTTGGTGTGTAAATATCATTTCCAAGAACTGCAATATCACATAAAGATTCAAATGAGCTGTCAATTGGGTTGACAACATCATCATCCATGAATATTATCAGATCTGAATCTGCCTTGAGCGCTCTTTCTATGCCCAAGTTCCTCGCCGAGGCTGGACCACGATCATTCTCAACATTTATCACTTCAACCTTGTGGAATTTGTTAAAACTGGATATTTCCTGATTTGGAAGGTTTCCGACTATCCAGATTCCAGCCAATCTTTTCCAGAGTGAGATAGAATTGATCAGTCTTTTCAATCTAATAATAGAAGTCTCATCTTTTTTATTCATATTTGTTGGTATAATTACTCCTGCAGTATATCCGTCAATCTTTTCGGCAACAGTACCACCTCTATCCACACTTTCACTCATCCTTGCTCTCAAGCTATTGGAAGGAATTTTTGAATGAACTTTCGCTCTACTAAACCCATACCATAGTGAGTAGGAAGATATCAGATTGAGGGTGATTATGGTTGATATTGTATTCTCTGAAAAACCTTCTTCTCTCAACTCCGCTTTCTTTCCCGATAGATAGAATGATAATCCCTTTAATTCGTTCAAGTGATCCTTTAAAACTTTGTAGAAATTGATACCTGTTAACAGTGAAAGAACTTCGGAGAAGGCGAACATTCCAATTACGTCATCGCACGGGTCTGAGTGGTCATTCATTTTCAATTTGTGAGACAGTAAAGCTCCAGTCAATATGATCGGAAGATAGATTATGTACAAGGTAATTAAGCATTTCCAGATAAGCGATTTTAATGTGAATTCAAATTGACCCTCCTTTCGATTATTAAATGAAATTTTATCTAGGGGAAGATTCCTGAAATGTGGAATAGCTTTTTAATATGGCAGTTGAGTCATAATCTGAGATTTCCCAAAACACTGAATGCACCTTCAAAGCGAGGACACGTAAAGAACCTTATACATCTGCGTTTTCGTAAATGGTACAAGGGGATTGGAACAATTGGCAATTCACTCTACCCGCCATATCAGATCCTATGGATTTTGATTAGATCGGATCTATTCTATCTGGTTCCGTCACAAAATACAATCAGAAATAAAGAATATTCAATTATGATCAAATACGAGGTGAAGATTCTATTTTTTCAGCAATCACATTCTCGCAAATCCAGAGATAAAAATAGAAACTGAATCAGAAAAATAATAGATTGTCCCTAAATAAACTGGAGATTAAGATTTTATAGTAACTATAAATTTCCATTCAATGAAAATCCTTCAGGTAATACATGGTTATCCACCTGAGTACAATGCAGGCTCTGAGAATTATACGAAGACAATTACTGAGGAACTTTTAAAGAGAGGAAATGAAGTCTTTATTTTCAGTAGGGAAGAAAACCCATTTTTACCTGAGTATAACCTAAGAAGAGATGTAGAGAATAATGGTGCTCTGGTAAGATATACTATTAACCTTTATAGGACGAAAGATAGATATTTAAGCGAAGAGGTCAATGTTAAGCTAAGAGGAATTCTTGAAACCGTCAAGCCAGATATTGTACACTTTCAGCATCTGAACCACCTTTCACTTTCCCTACCATCTGAGGTTAAAAAAATGAACATCCCTTCTGTTTACACATTGAATGGTTTCTGGCTTATGTGTCCAAGAGGCCAATTCCTTCAATGGAATTTAAACGGTGAACCATGGAATTCCTGTGATGGGCAGGAAGATAGTAAATGCGCACGGATTTGTTACAGTCGATATTTTACAGGTAAGGATGATGACAGAAAGGACGTTGACTATTGGACAGGTTGGGTAAATTCCAGAATGGAGTTTGCGAGAAAGGCGGTAAGGGACGTTGATTTGTTTATTTCCCCTTCCAGAACTCTAATCGAAAGCTTCAAAACATATTTTCCACATGAAGCAGAGAAAGTTTCCCTTCTCGACTATGGTTTCAATCTTAATAAGTTATCAAACAGAATAAGGGAAAAGGAGGAGCAATTCGTTTTTGGGTATATTGGCACTCATATTCCTGCAAAAGGTGTTGATTATCTGATAAGGGCTTTTGCAAATATGAAATTGAAAGCAAAATTAAGAATTTGGGGTAGATATCGATCAGATAGTACCACATTTCTGAGAAAATTATCAGAGAAAGTTTCGGAAAATGAAAATAACTCCATAGAGTGGATGGGAGAATTTAATGGAGATAAAATTGTTGAAGAAGTGTTCAATAAAGTTGATGCCATCGTAGTCCCATCAATTTGGCTGGAGAATTCCCCTCTGGTAATTCATGAAGCTCAACAGGTGGGTGTGCCAGTTATAGCTGCAGCCACTGGTGGCATGAAGGAATATGTGGAAAATGAAAGAAATGGTCTTCTATTCGAGTTCAGAAGCATTGAATCGTTAACTACGCAGATGGAAAAATTCGTCCAAAATCCTGAACTTGCAAAGAGGTTGGGAAATTCAAGATACCTTTATTCGGATACCGGTGATGTACAATCTGTTGAATTCCATGTAGATAGGCTAATGGAATTTTATACTAAATTAATGCATGAGTCACGAATCTAATCTGGATAATGTAATGGATACCACTTTCCCCGCCAGTAGAGTTTGTAGCCGGATGAATTCCTCAGTATTATTGTCCCCTCCAAAAATGTGGGAAATATTATATCGGGATTGGTTGTTTTGAGAGCAAACCCTACTACGGGTGCTATGACTGCATCGTGGGAAATGAACACAGGGACCTTTCCATTATGGGTTTTTAACTCTTTAGAGATGAAATTTAAAAGATCACTAAATCCAAGCTTGAAGTCTTTCATACCAGGCACATTCTCCCCGCTTAATAATCGCTTTATTAATTTGTGAATTCCAAGATCTATGAAAGATTTAAAGGCTATTTGGTCATCCTCAATCCAGGCACCGGGATCTCCTAGCTTCTTGCTTATCTTAATTCTGTGATTAGTCCCGGAACCATAAACAATCCACGAAGCGGTCTGAACGCATCTTATTATTGGGCTGGTATATATATCTCCCAGTGTTTCTTTCATTTCCATTCCCATGTTAAAAGCATCATGTTTGCCATTAACGGTTAAAGTAATTGTATGGCTGGCTTCATTTGGTATTACATTACCGCGTTCCGCATGCCTTATCAGCAATGCATAATGGTCACCATTATTTATTTTCAAGTCAGGAAATTTCACTTATTCACCCATCCTTGCCTCTATTAGGAATCCGAATCTTGAGTTTGGAGTGAGATTTGATATTTTAAAACCTGAATTTTCAAGTATGTCTCTTAATTCTTCTAATGACCTTTCTTTTCCACCTGTTGTACATAGCATATTCATGTCCAGCATTCCCCCATTTTGAGAATCTGAATTCAACAATCGATCAACAATGTAAATCGAACCCCCTTCCAGCAAAGCATTCCTTGCATTCTTGAGTATAATATGAGCAGATTTGTCATTCCAGTCGTGCAGAACTCTACATAGAAATATTACGTTAGCCTTGAACGGAAAAGATGCGAAGATATTTCCTTCCACAAACTCCAATTTACAATTCGTATTATTTTTCCTAGCCAAGTTTATTACACCGGGTGTGTCAAAAAGCATGGTCCTTATATTGGGAAATTTCTGTTTAAGCAGGCATAACAGTATTCCATATCCACCTCCTGCATCAGCTATAATCTCGTCACCATTTATGCGGATTAAGTTACTGATTTGTGAATAGTCATGCAGTGCGTAGAAAGCCATCGCTTCCTGATAAATTTTAAGATTCTGGAGATTTTTCTCGATGCTGCCAAAAAACTTTTTTCCTGAATCCTCACTGTTCTGCTTGTCCCCATTAAACAATGCACTACTTAGATTCTCCCACGGTTTTTTATGAAACTCCCTCCAATTCCATATGGCTGCTTTAGCATTATAACTTGAATCGCTTCTAAAAAGGGAACCCTCCATTGTAGTTTTCCAGATATTATCTTCCTTAGAAACAAGGTTTACCTCCCAGAGTGCCCTCATTATTCTTTCAACCTTGCTTTCTTCCAGATTAAGACGTTCTGACACTTTCTTGGAGGTTGCTGGCAGAATGTCCATAATGCCCATTTTGGATATGGTAAATAATAGTTCTGTGTTCCAGAACCCAACCATTTTATTAGAAAGTGCCTGAAGTGGAGTCTCCATTTGTTCTCTTACTGTAGACAGTGTGCTTCCATCTTCATCAATAATACTGATTTCTCCATATCTGGTAATGACTCTTGCATGTCCATTATAAAAAGGCTCGATGTATTCATACCTTACATCATAGAGGCCGTCACCGTTTTTATCAATGTGAAACCAGCCAGCCGAATCCCTGGCGCAACTGATGCCTTTATGGAATGGGGTCAGATCGATGAATTCCTTTTCATTAAGCCTTTTACCATATTTATCTATGTGGACATGCATTCCATTATCTAGCTGCACAACAGCGTATGACTCTCTGAAATCGCCAGCATATCTATATGTTTGTTCATATGCTTTTTTACCGTCTGCGAGAATGTGCCCAAATCTTAAGTCACTGTACTGAACACTACACCTGTTATCCTGGAAGTTGCCGCACCAGAGAAATCTGTTGGAATAAGCGGGATTTCCCTTTGGATCTATATGGTAATATACACCATTATTTGAAACAGTCGCAAGATTTTCATAGTACCCCCATACCCTGTCATATTTTTCCGTGTATACCGACCTGCCATGTGCATCAATGTGAAACCACTTATGATCTTTCTTGGCAGGTGCAAGACCAGGGGGATGAAATGATAAAACTTCCTCAAATCTTTCACCATACATGGGGTCGCCATTTAAAATGTGATGTGTTAGGTCAATTGATACCTTAGATCCTTCCCATAACTCTTCTAATTCCTTTTTATCCTTCAGTGAGTTAAACTCGTTCATTTTATTTCCTCACCAGTGTGAGAGGTTTGCGCATATTGCACTTCAGACATATGCTGTTTGTCCTGTAACTTTTTAGAAGGTTCCTGTAACTTGAGCTCTTCCATATGGATTCCAGGCCACCTCCTTCCATGACATTACCAAATGAACCGAGTTTTTTTCGTTCAGCATCGGGGGCACAGCATGGGTCGAATTTTCCTTCATAATTTACCCAGGCTTCTTTACCCAAAAAAGGGCATTCCCATTCTCCAGGCATCATTCCTGGCGATCCTACTTCAAGCCTGTTAAAATTTTCAAGTAGTATGTGGTTTCCGTATTTATTAACTCTTCTTCTTACAATATCATTACATCTATCCACAACATTATTCCACCTTTCAATAGATTCTTTTGATCTTCTCATATCTAAACTTGCGATCTCTGGAAAGTTTACCCATAACTGATGTCCCTTCACTCTGTCAACTCCAAGAGCTATTGCCATATCCAGGATATCTGGAAGCTCGTTAACATTTGTTTCCAAGAATGTGCATTGAAGAGTGATCCTGCATCTTTTCTTCGTAGACTCTGCGATCATGTCTCTGGTAGCAATAAATACCTTTAGGTCGTTGAGGCGCTTATCGAATAGTGATCCTTTCATTATTGATTCCTGGGTATTCTTAGTTGCTCCATTCCATGAAATTTTAACATCACTTGTAACCTCACAGATCAGACGTGCCCATTTCTCAGGGCCCAGTCTTGGCCAGGTTCCGTTTGTGGTCAGGTTCAGTCTTACACCCGTTTGCTTGCATAAATCTACAATATCTTCAAAATTTTCGTAAAGGAGCGGTTCTCCCATTGTTGATGGTATTACCTCTACCAATCCATATTTAACCATTTCGCTAACAGTTTTCCTTATAATTTCAAAGTCCATCCTTCTATGAGGTTTGTTTTTTAAGATTCTCTCCTTCCTCAAAGGGCTGAAAATACTGTGCTCCTCGCACATTATGCATGACATGTTACAATCATCAGGATTTGTGTCGAACGTTATCCTCCATGGATAAGTTCCCAACCTGTCTTTCGTTATTTCAGATTTTTCATTATAACTGACTGTATTATTCATTTCATCCCCCTTTAAATATTATTTCTGAACCATTCTGTTGTTTTGCTAATACCTTCATTCAGGGAATAAGTGGGTTTCCATTTCAAAATTTTTCTTGTGCGCTCTGCATCAAAACCAAAAGATATGGGATTTCCGTTAAGAAGCTCCCCGGGTTCATATTT
The DNA here is from genome assembly GCA_021826835.1 of Thermoplasmata archaeon. The sequence goes on from JAKAYH010000070.1 coordinate 8,003, forward strand.
ATCACTACTCAATATGTTGTCTCTGAATCCAGTTATTTCTCCTATGATGCTCGACAGTTCCTCGTTGTTTACTACTTTGTCCCCTAAATTCCCTGCTATGTTTAAACATAAATTCAATTCTTTCAATTCGTTGAGGAATTGTTCTGATTTGCCATAATCGCTTTGCTTTACCAAAGCACTGTAAGCACCAATCACATCTCCAATGTAAGTCCATAATCTTTTAGATTTTGGCGATTTCAATAGAAATTTTTCACTTCTCAAACCTTTCATTATGAGCCTGGCAACTAATTCATCAGTTCTCATCATTTCACCATAACTTGATCCGACCCTTGTTATAATAATTGGAATTCCAAAGGATCGATAGTAAGTAAGATAGAGGGTTTCGACTGCAGCTTTAGTCCAACCATAAATAGAGGTGGGATTTGTTGGTGTTAACTCATTATAGGTACCGCTATACCCGTAAAGTGCGTTAAAACTGCTTGGATAAACCAGAGTAGGCTTATTTGAGGCATGCCTTACTGCTTCAAGTAGACCAATGGCTGGAGATAAATTACCATATATTCCAGAGCGGGGAGAGTCGGTTCCAAAGGGCCTATCTGGAAACCCAATGGCACAGTCAAATATCATGTCTATTTTTTCAATATCCTGAACGCTGATATCTAATGAAGATTTCCAGATATAATCCACCTGATCCAATATACCAAACGACTTCAGACGGGTACATTCTTCCTTCCTTACAAAATCAATTAGTGTAACTTCATTATTAGACTTTAAAAAGAAATTTGCCAATGATGAACCCAAAAC
>JAKAYH010000071.1 GCA_021826835.1 Thermoplasmata archaeon
GAAAATACTATGGAATCCCTTACACTCTCGCCGTGCAGATTAAGCCCACGTTTCTTCTCAATGTTTTTTCCATAAACCTCAATCAATTTTTTATTGACGCCCCTAAACCCGCCCATGTCCTGTTTATCTGAAATACACCCTGAAATCATGAAAGGAAGTAGATCTTCTGCATTTTTATCATCAATGAATGCCGCGAAGATGAATGCCATGGTAGCGCCACATGCTTCGCGGGTACCATCGATGTTATAATCTCTGGCATTAATGTTAATTGCCCATTCAGGAGATGTAGAATAAAAGTGATGGTCCAGAACCATAACGTTGCTGGTATCCTCCGGGAGGAATCTTAACTGATCCGATCCACAGTCAACAAAAATCGTAGGTATGCTCCTTTCCTCTAAATATCTCTTCGAAAAGCCATCCTCCGAAAGTTCCCTGATAAATCCAAGATGAAATTTCTTATTATATCTCTGCATAAGTCTTGTCAGTATTATAGCGGAACTGGTCCCATCGCCATCATAATGTACAAGTATCCTGAAATAATCAAATGATTGAAAGAAAGACTGACCTTTCTTCAGGATTTCTAAAAAATCAGGGGTTAAAATGTGCTCCAGTTGGGTGCTCATAGTACTTTATTGAGTTCCCATTCTCTTGCAAGATAGCCATTTTCCTTATAATATCTTACAAGTCTTAACATCTTGGCCATTATTAGGTTTCTCTTCCTGCCGTTGTTCAAATCCTTTTTATTTAGTTCCATGTGCTTTGTGACTCTTTTGTATTTTGTTATGAGGGACATCAAATCTTCAGGTACGTCCGGCTTCAGATTGTTTTCCGCAAGCACATCACCTATTTTCTTATGATTTACATATCTGAGTTTTGGTACCCCATAGGAGTCCCTCAGTCTAATCCCGATCTGTGATGCTGTAAGACCCTCTTTTCTTAACTGTATGACTATGTCTTCTATCTCCTTGGGACTTTGCTGGACCCACTCATGCCCAACTCCGTAGTATGTGTTTCTTGATCCTGATCTTCCTCTTTTTCTAGTATGCATTCGCGCCATATGGAATCACGTTTGCTCCCTATTAAAGTCAGGTTTATTAATTTTACACAACCATTCGGGAAAATTTATTAAATTTACAAAACTGATCACCAATGGAATCCAAAAATGTGGTAATTGGGAAGGACACTTTTATTTCAAAGAAATGCTCTCTGAGGGGCCAAATTGAAATTGGAGAAAGAGCAAGCATATTTGATTTTGCCTCAATTAGGGCAGATCTGGATAAAATCGTAATTGGAAATGACAGCAACATACAGGATAATTGCACCCTTCACGTGGATCCTGGCTTTCCAGTCAAAATAGGCAATCTTGTATCAGTTGGGCATAATGCAGTCATTCATGGGTGTACGATTGATGATGAATGCATTATAGGAATGGGGGCAATAATAATGAACGGAGCTAAAATTGGAAGCGGATCTGTTGTGGGAGCAGGAACTCTGGTACTGGAAAACCAGGTAGTTCCAGAAAACAGCCTGGTAGTGGGCGTGCCAGGCAAAGTAATAAGAAACGATTCTTCTTACAGAGAAATGGCAAGAAAAAACGCTATGGAGTATGGAACCCTGAGGGAAAAATACCTTCTGGATGAAGAGTGATAATAGAATCGCAAACTTATATACATATTTCTTAATCATATCTTTATGCCTTCCACAAGTCTTGATGATGTAAGAAACAAAGTTAATGACAAGATTGAGTTATATCTTTCTTCAAAGGAATCAGCCAGGAAGGAGTCAAGTTTCAAGATGCTTCTGGATATTCTGGATACAGTTGAAGGTAGGGCACTCTTTAAGAAGGATTCAGAGATAGAAGGAAAGATAGAAGCATTATCCAGAGATCTCTGGAAGGTCGGGAATCAGAGCGATTATAAAATCTGGGGACGGTTATATGATTTAAAACAGGAGAATGTTAATTTTCAGCTTTTCTTCACCACATCCCTTGTTAATTCCGGCAATATGGATGAAATCAAGTCTTTCCTGCGAAGTGATTACCTAATATCTGAAGCCCCTAAGATAATAGAGCAGGTCGAAGCAATGGCAAAGGCATCTGAAATGTGGGATTATGCCACGCTTTTTTTATCAAGAAATGGAATCTACAGTGGAATGATTTACCAGAAGTATGCTGAACATTCAACTCCTGTTCTTACAAAAATAGTTGTGGAAAATCTGAAGAAAAGTGGGAAGGAGAAATATGTTGAGGAATTCATGGCGATTCTTTTCACAATAAACCCAGATGACATTGAATCGGCTATACTTTACATGGAAACGCTTTTGAATAGCCAGAAATTGCAGGTTTTGAAGGTTAACCTCCAATCCCTGGACTTCAATGCGGTAAAGGATGAAAGCCTTCTTGAAAGAATCCTGAAGTTATGCTTTGAATCTGGATTGTATGATGATGTGATAAGTCTCTCAACACGTATACTTTCGCTGTCTCCCGGAAACCAGGTGGCCATGGAGTTGCGAATGAAGGCAATGGGAATACTTGGAAGGGATGAGGATGTAGTGGACATTTTCACTAAAAATGAGGCCACAATCGAAAAGAATGAGGAAAATCTATCTGTGTTCTTTGCCTCTGCATATAATATCAATTCTTATTCTTATCCTCTTACCCTAATTGACAATCTGGATCATAAACTCTCAGATAAAATCCCAATCAAAATCTGGGAGGTTAAATTTCTTCTATTATCTGGGAATAATGCAAAGGCTGAGAAGGTTGCTGAAAAAATACCAATGGACAACCTGAACGATCCGGAAATTCTTAAAATAAAGGCTCTGTTGAGAAAGGATACCGGAAAGGGCAATGAATTTATAATCTCTGCCAAAAAGTATATCCAGGCAAACCCATACGACACCAAATTTATAAAGGATTTCGCACGAAAACTCACAGTCTCAGGTAATTATGGTGAAGTGATATCCCTTTTCAAATCAGATGTGAGTGTAAGGGACGATAATGAGTTTCGGAACATATACATCAAAGCACTTCTTAAGAATGGCCAGATAGAATCCGCTGGAAATGAAATCAAGGCCTCAGGGATAGAAAACATGGAATATGATGTTTTCTCTACTATATTGACAGGTTGCAGGAGCGATAAAACCTTTGCTGATCTCTCTCACTCGATTGGAAACGATCCGGATAAAATCCAGTCTTTATACAGGGTGATCAGGGGAATTCTCTTCAACAATTCCCTTGATCGAAAGGAATTTCAGATTCTCAAAGGGGTTATGAAGAGCGATATCATCGGAGTTCTGGAACTTGTATATGAAGATGGAACCTCTTCTGGCACTCCTCCCGGCTCAGAAATGGAAAGAAGGGTAAAGTCCATACTTGACGGCACTTCAAACGATGAGGATTTACCGGAATTCATCTACCCATCCGTTGCGCATAATATTATATCTGGAAATCTTGACAGATCAAAATCCCTGTTAGCAAAATATGAGTGGAACAACGATCCCTTCGTGAATTATTACAGGAGCTTAATATCGGAAAGGGAAGGGAACGATAAGGATGCAAAAAAATATATTGAAAACGCAAAAAATGAGTTCGGCTCAAACATAATTGTGGCACAGTATCTTAGAAAATTCAATGTTCAGCTTTCAATAAACGAAATTGTAAAAATACTCGAAACAATAAGCAGGAATGGTGGGTTGTATCTTGTTGATTTTGGGCCAATTGAAGAAAGGATCATGTCATCAGATGAAGATGTTATAGGAAACATTGTGGATATGATCGAATACAGTTCATTAAAATCAATTTCAAGCTTAAGGCTGCTCCGGGATATTTCCGAGAGCAAGAACAAACAGGAGGAGGCAGTCGAAATTGACAGGATCATATTTGAAGATCCGCTCAGAAACAGTGAAGATGTGATGAAATATGCCCTGAGATTGAAGGCACTGAATATGATTGATGAAATGGAAACACTTGTATCAAAGGTGCATAATGACCTGCTTCCCGCAGAAAATTATGCGATATTCGGTGACTTCTTCCTGTCTATATCAGACTATTCATCGGCAATATATTATTATGAAAAAGCAATGGAATCGGGCTCAAGTATTGAAAGATGCAAGGGTTTGATCGATGCCCTCATCAAGGAAAAGAAATTCGATCAGGCATTAAAATACACGGTTAACTTGAAGATCTCAACACCATATGAGGTAAAGGTATATGCAGAATCCAACAAGCCAGACGAGCTGGTAAGGATTATACGGAAACTTGATCTGAGAAAAGAAAGTGATGTAAAAGGCTTTGAAATCATACTGGAAGATTACTGGAACAACCGGTACATCAGGAAGGCACTTCTGGAAGTGTTTTCCCAGCATCCTTCTGAGGAGCTTGCCATTAAAATTGCAGGTCTCCTGATTGATGAAAGGGACATTGAAGGGGCACTCTCAATCCTCAGGCGCACTATAAAGGAAAAGGTCCAGACAGGGAAGGCTCTTGCATATACCATAGATCTTCTGTGCGAATATGGAAAATTTGAAGAGGCACACGAAAATGCCATTAAATATTTCAAATCGAAGGAATCCCTTGAGAGGAAGAGACGAATTTTTTACACTCTAACCGCAAACCTTGTTAAATACGGCTATGATGAGGAAGTCGTAAGGTTGTATCATGAATTCGGCAACCTGATGGATGTTGATTCCTCTATTCCTGTGATCAAGGCCCTCACAAAGGAGGAATACTTTGATTCAGCGGAAAAGATCCTTTCTAAATTTCAGGGCCAATTTGCAAGCAAGGATATTTTTGATGAGCTATGGAATTTACTCCGGAAAAACTGGGATTTCAGTGAAATAGTCTACTATTCTGGGGAATACCTCAAGGCTTGCTTTAAGAGGGGGCGTGCTCTGGACAAAAGGGAAGCGGTTGCGCTTGGAGGAGTCCCAGTGTCAAGCGTTGATGACGTGTTTGAATTTATTAATTCGCAGACAAATCTCAGTTTATTCAATCAGTCCTACCTTGAAGATGAATCCATGAAGGCCATCTTTGTGATGTACAAGAAGTTGAAAATAGAAAGAATGGAAACTATTTCACTTGCTGATGTGTTTTACACCACCGGGTTCAAGGATCTGAAGAAGGCAAAAGCTATATACGACTATATTCAGGCCCAGAGAATGGATAATCATCCAATCTATGTAGAAAAAAATTCGCAGCTCTTGAATATGGCAGGCATCTGTATAAGGGAAAATATCCCTATGAATCCGATAACTTATAGTTTGAGATTCAATATAGGAATAAGGAAGGCCATGGAACTGAATGCCTTCATCAATAACATAGATCGAGTGAATAACTAATGGAGCAGTTACTAAACTTTGGAAATACAAGAAGAAGGAGTGAGGCTGAGGATTTTATAGTAGCCAGTCTTGGAATCGGGCTTGCCTTTTCAATTGCCTTTTCAAGATTTCAGGCAATATCAAATTATGAATTCCTTGTAATTTTTCTTCCCACAGGCATGACAGCTGGAATTTCGGGTTTCGCCTTACATGAATTTGCACATAGAGAGGTTGCCCTGAGGTATGGATATAACGCCAGGTTCAGGATGTGGCCACTCGGGATACTGATAGCCCTTATGACATCGTTATTCGGATTCATCCTGGCACTGCCAGGGGCGACAGAAGTATACAATGTGTACGACAAGACAATATATGGAAAGATCTCGGCAGCCGGTCCGGTCAGTAATATAATAGTTGGTTTGATACTGGTGTTTATCAGTTCATTCACAGGTGGCATAATCTACTTCGTGGCATCTATTTCAGGGGCAATAAATTTCTTTCTCGCATTCTTCAATCTCCTGCCCATACCTCCTCTTGACGGTTCAAAGGTAATCGCATGGGATTTCACAGTATATGCATTATTGCTTGGGCTCTCCCTCGTTCTCCTGATAGCGTTTGGGCGTGGATTTTTCTGATGATTCCATCATTTCTATAAAAAGAAAAGATTAGATAAGCAATGTTTCAATTAAGATGTGGTGTGGAACTATGGAATGCGAAATGTGTGGTGCCAGGGTAGATAAGCTTAAGAAAATCAAGGTGGATGGAGCAATTCTTTCGGTATGCCAGAAGTGCGAACGATTTGGAACACCAGTTGAGAGTATGCGTGTTTATGATGACAGGGGTTCAAAGGGCTCAACACAGGTTAATGTTCCTGTAAAACCTGTTATAATCCAGAGAAAGCCAAACAGAACACGAAATTCAGAGAAGGAAATTGAAAGCCTGGAAATCGTGCCGGAGTATGCTGAGGTTATCCGGCTTGCAAGAGAAAAGACTGGAATGAGCCAGGATGAGATGGCTGACAAGCTCAGGGAAAAACGGACATTGATATCCGCAATAGAACGTGGCGGTATCAAGCCTGACATCAAGACTGCGAGGAAAATTGAAAATTTATTGAAAATAAAGATACTGGAGGAATTTTAATGGTTTGTGGACTACGCAGATCCAGCACGGATATCTGATTAATGAAGGCAGAACATTAAATTGAATCTGAATTTAATTCACAGATTTCATGTTTTTTTTAATTTATCTTTAATACTGAAAAAAACGGTAAAAATTGAATTACTACCAAAAAACTATTAATAAAATTTCAATATCACCACCTATGAACCATAACACTGTGGTGGTATCAGCGTTCTTTCTGGTTTCGGTAATTTCCGGGATCGTGAGTGACATTTTGCTTACAATATTTTTAAGAGGATATGAAGCTACAACACAGGGACAGCTGGAAGCCACATACGGCTCACCGGTATATGCGGCTGGAATAGCAAGCGGTATTTTTACAATACTTCTTCTGTTTTATCCTGTGTTTAAAAAAGGTGATAGAAGTCATGAATGGGAGGATTTCAGATGAATTCAAAGGCTAAAATAGAGGCGTTATGGATAATTGGCGTACTTGTTGTGCTCGTCGTTGCTGCTGGAATAAACATATACACAACAGAATCCCCTAACTTCACAATTGCCACAAAAGAAACACCGAGCAGTCCCATACCAGGTAATACAACTGTTGTGTACGTTGAAGGCGTTCAGTGGTCATGGCTGTTCACTACATACAACAGTACAGGTAAACACACAACTACAGATGGAGTAACACTCACTGTGAATCATACTTATACTTTCGTCATAACATCAATAAAAGGGTCTCATCAATTTGCTGTGATACACGATCTTTACATTCCACAATTCGATGTCCAGGCGTATGCCGTGCCAGGGCAGAACAACACAATTACATTTACCCCAATACATACGGGGACATTCATAATTGAGTGTGTTGAGTACTGCGGTTACCTTCATTATGAGATGAGAGGCTATCTAACGGTGGTGGCCTGATGTCTGCAACCATGCTTCTCCTTGAGGTATCAATAATCCTGTCATTTGTTTTCGTGATACTTTTCTTCATGTATTACAAGTACCTGACAGTAAAGACAGGAATGGATAACGCTTCAGATGAAAGTGATTATTATGATTCGAGTTCATATTTCAGGGAAAAGAGGAAGAGTAATGGAGCGATTTCAACAAGCGCTTTTGTTCTAACCGATTCAAAAAGCATAGGCCTCAGATACCTGATGACCAGTCTTGTATTCTTCTTCATTGCCGGAACATTTGGTGTTATAATGAGGGTAAGTTTGATAGAGCCAACTCCTACTCTTTTCGCACATCGCGAGGTTCTATATGACATACTTACCACTGAACACTCTATCCTCATGATATATATGTGGGCAGTAGGTAGCGCATTTGGACTGGCTTATTATCTTCTTCCGACATTCCTGAAAATAAAGAATGACAAGTACGGTAATATTTCTTCATGGGCTTACTGGATATATGTTCTTGGAGGAATATTTATACTTCTGTCAAGAACATCGACAAGATGGTATTACTATCCACCATTGGCACTTCAATTGAATCCATATGGGGCAGGATCCATGAACTGGCTTGCGGTAATTGGAATGGAAATGATCTTCATCGGAATAGCAATAGCATCAATAACTGTCATAAGGATGATTATTTTTGATAGAAGCCAGGAAGTCCCGATGACGAAGATGCCTCTGTTCGCCTGGGGAGTTCTATTTACGCTGATAATGTTTCTTGCATCCGCCCCATTCATGATGGCTGCACTGGTCATGCTCTTCTATGATTTCTTCAACCCGATTTTCTTCACTGGAGTGGGGGGGAGTTCACCAATCTCATTCGCGGAGCTTTTCTGGGTGTGGGGTCATCCAATAGTATACATTGCAATATTGCCCCAATTCGGGTTGATTTATGAAATCATTCCAAAATTCACTGGAAAGAAAATATTCAGTTACAGTTCTGGTGTTCTTGCTCTTGGTCTGCTCATGCCACTGTCAGAGCTTGTCTGGGGACATCATCTTCTCAATTCAGGTCTTGGCCTCGCATGGGGACTTTTCTTCACTACCGCATCATTTGCAGTAACCATACCATCAGCAATAACAGTGTTCAACTACATAGCAACTCTATGGTCAGCAGAGAAAATCCGCTTAACCGTGCCAATGCTTTTTGTCATCAATGGGATATTTGACTTTATTATCGGTGGTATTACCGGGGTGATGCAGTCAACGCTTGTTATAAACGAGGAGGTGCATGGAACATACTGGATTACTGGACACTTCCATTTCATATTCATGGGAATTACAACCGGAATAGCATTTGCAGCAATTTACATGATATGGCCTTCGCTTACAAGTGGAAGAAAGTACGACCAGAGACTTGCTAACTGGCATTTATCATTAACTGCAATCGGTTCA
>JAKAYH010000072.1 GCA_021826835.1 Thermoplasmata archaeon
CATAAAGGAGGAGTTTTTGCTTGTGGACAAAGCGCAGCTGCTTACACTGACAATTCCGGAAATGACTGTCCTGATTGGTGGAATGAGAGTACTGGATGCCAATTACAGGCATTCTCAGAATGGGGTGTTTACAGATCATCCGGGAATGCTCTCCAATGACTTCTTTGTGAATCTCCTTGACCAAGGAACCACATGGAAGTCAAAGAACGACTCTCACACACTGTTTGAAGGAATGGATGCAAAGTCTGGGAAAAAGAAATGGACAGCAAGCAGAGTGGATCTGATATTTGGTTCTCACTCTGAATTGCGTGCAGTTGCAGAGGTCTATGGAAGTCGTGACGGAAAGGAGAAGTTTGTTAGGGATTTCGTAATCGCATGGGCCAAGATAATGAATCTGGACAGGTATGACATCAAATAAGTTTTTTAATACCCGTATTCCAATTTTTACTCTTTTTTAAGTTAAAATACTATTTTACCGTTAAGCGTATATATGGTATACTGCTTATAATATATGGTTAAAACTACAATTAACCTTGACGATGAACTTTATACTGATATAATTAAGGAATCCATAGAAAAGTATGTTAGTACCAAGAATATATCTAAAATAATTAACCAACGCCTTAGAAAAAATAATACAATTACAGGAAAACATAGGAATAGAATTATGTTCAAGGTCAAAAATAACCTTTCATCTCTGGATGCAGACCGCGAAATAAAAAATGGATGAGGGGAAAAGCAATAAATGACAACACTGAATGAAACTTGAAGAATTGTTACGTGGAGATTATTTCACGGTTTCCTGGATATCGAAAAGATGATTAATGATGTGTCAATATTTATCGTTGTTAAAGGCTTCAATTTCAAAGACTAAGTAATACCATGCGATTCGTATTCAAGTAATTTGCCCTAAGCCAACTTTGATATTTTACTGTTCAAAAAATGCAAAACCTGGATTACAAATCATTGATGGAAAAAGTTTTAAAGAATACCCTTCACGATTTTGTAAGAGTTTACAATTGAATAATACTATTGTATGAAAATTGTTAGATGAAAATAGAAATTAGTTGTTCTTCTGAATAGGTGTCTTTGATTCCAGGCATTTCTTTGAGATATCCCTTGATTTCACCATTATTCATACCAAAAGTTTCTTTCAACCTCCATGCTATTGTGCATAGATATTGTACTGATGGTTTGTTGGGGATAAATGTCTTTCTCCTGGTTAAATTAACTATTCTGCATCCATCTTCACTTTCCCCGAGTTCTATTACTTTATTATACAAACTTCGACCCTCTTGATGTCTTACACCTTCAAATTGTTCCTCGCTGATTTTCCACATCCGACCCAACGTCGTTCTAGAATCTATTCTATTTAGCTTAAAGTAGCAAATGAAAGCAACCGCTGATCCTTGCCATGATTTTGAATTTACGGCGAAATACATTTGTGCTGGAATTATTGTGGGTTTGCTGGCTAATGGAGAAGTTCGGTCCTCACATCCTTTTGAAGTACTTCCTCCCATCCTGAATTTGCCTCCTTTAATATAACAAAGGAACCTTTCTTCTAATAAATTAGAACCGTATCCAACATACCATACATAATTCATTTTATTACTGCTCCTTGAGTCTTTAGATCTTTCTTTTTACAAAGAATATCTTTAATGTGTAAAGAAGGCTTCAAACCCTATAAATATTAGAATATAGTAATGCCCACTTAACCTCCTAGATTTAAGATATACCGAAATCCGATATTGATATTCATAAAACTCCTTATAAACTATAGAAAATGATATTATGATAGATAAATTTGAAGGAAGTGTGCAGTTTCTCTCTATCCTCATCCATTGAATAACATTCTCCATATGTGGATGAAAAAGAAAGACATTAAAATCGAACTCTCCGATAATGACTATATACCCAAAACGTGTTCAAGTTTTTCTAAGACAAGCGAGTTGCTACTAATGGTAACTTAATTACAGATTTATCGCTTTTGCGGTATAAGACCTCAACATAGTAACCTAGCCATATACAATGAATATGGAAAAGTTGAATGAGTCATAGCGCACATAATTTGTCAAACATATGACATAGTTCTTCAATTTTTTTGGTTGAAACTTTAGAATCTTTAAGGTTTTTAAGTACATTTAATGGTTTCAAATCTTTTCGATACGCTGCATCAATTTCTAAAAATTTTTCAAAATCTGAGTCAAAAGTAAGTATATTCTTAGTGTATTTATTTTTTTTAGACAATATAAAGTCATTTACTATCTTATGTATATCATGATCATTGTCTTTATCAAACAAAACTGAATGTGTAATTCCAAGCTTTTCGAAAAGATTCATATACCTATGAACGTTAAACTTCCCCATAGAATCCAATATGTATATGTGCCTATTTATATAATTACTTAGTGAATTGCTTAATAAATAATCAAATGCCACTTTCTCGGTTGCACCTTCACAAATAATTACATGTTTTGCGAAGAAAGAAGCTGTTCTTTCGGCATCTAACCACATGAAGTATTTCAAAGCTTCTTCCTCAAGTTTTTTATCAATATCAAATTCTATTTGTCCCAAATTACTGTTTTTTATTGCCTTTTTCAAAGAGGAGTCAGCATTATCATCCGACAAAATTTCAGAAAAAACTTTGAAAAGACTGTGGTTGTCTTTATGCAATTCTTCAACGTCGTCCGATCTAAGTTGAAATATGCTAGTAATTGCATCTACTTTCTTTACGCTTAAGAGTGATCTAAGGTCATCTATATTCTTGCTGACAAAAGTTGTGGAATGTGTTGATATTAGTACTTGTTGGTTTTCTCCTTTAGCCAACTTATTTAGGCCGATATTTAATTGTACTTGCTGAGAAGGATGCAAAAATGCCTCAGGTTCTTCAAACAATAGAAGATTGAAGTCAGGTGAAAAATCAATCTTTTCCCTCTCTTCTTTTTCTTCATAATCAGAAGATAGCTTTATTAAAGTGTAAATCAAGTGTCTTTGAAATCCTTGCCCCAGCGAATTTATGTCAATGTTTTTACCCAACCCCCTATCTATCAACTCATATGAAAATAATAACTTCACAATCTCTTGTGTTTGTATTTTATTTACTTTCATCCCAAAATCAAAACCCCAAGATTCTAGGCCACTGTTAATCTTCCCTTTTAAGTCTTTCATTGAAATACCGTTATTCGAAGATTCTTCTGTGAAATCTTCGTTTAACTTATCAATAATGGTGTTCAGAGATTGAAAAGTTGAACTAGTTGATACAACTTTTTTGAACACAAAGTTGACCATGTCTCTAAATGGAGATGGCCCTGAAAGTTTTAGTATCTCATTAGTTGTGCTTACATCAGGAATAAAAATTACTTTTCCAAGTTTAGCTTCCGAAATATTTTTTGCACCATAGAATAATTGTGAAGATAAAGTACCATTTTCATATGCATATATATTGCTTTGATCAGATTGAAAATTATTAGTTGACTTAAAATATCTTCTTACTTTCAACACCCTATCTTTAGTTCTATAACTTTCTTTCAGAGTTGCTTGTTCTTCTTCAGTAGTTAAAAATTCTATCTCAACCCAACTTTCGTTGTCAGTTATAAATTTAGGAAAATCGCGGTTTTTATCAAATTTAATCCCATCATCTTCGTAGAAAATCCTTAAGGCAGTAATTACATTTGTTTTCCCTGCATTGTTTTCACCAACGAGTAGTGAATAATTCTCCAAATTGAATTTAACCTCTTTGATTGATCTAAAATTATGTATTTTTACAGTATTAATCTTCATTACATTTCACCCATATTTCATTTCTATACGAACTAGACTCATTAATTTTACGAAAACAACCTCAAATTTTTTCTACACTTTCATGCGATCTAATGATTTCTTCTAAGTTTTTCAAAGATTTTACTGTTCGGTTATTCTTGAACACCCTTTCTGGCACTTTCAAGTATGTCCACTTAACACCAGTTAATGCTGTTGCATCTTCGCACCACTCCTTGGCTCTTTTATCTTTGTTCTTTACCTCTACAGATTCTTCTCCCTTTGTCTCTAGCAAGTAGTTTTCTTTTTTACATATAACTAAAAAATCCGGAATATAATGAGAAAGTCCCTTTTTCTCATTCATATACTCAAGATAGAAATTTAAATTTCTATCGTTTTTTATGTACTTTTGTGTGTCAGAAGCTTCATCGTCTAGGAACTTACAAAAGTCGTATTCAAAGTCATTATCTACCGGAACCAGATTGAGAATACACTTTTTTGGCAAATAAGTTTTTTTCCTTGTCAATGATGGTTTGATGTCCTTTACTTCTCTCTGTACAGATTGAAGCTTTACCTCAGTTGATAGAATTGTCAATTTATTAATAACTTTTGCAAATAGTTCTGTGAGAAAATCAACTATTTTTGGTTCACTGAGAGCCTGGAGAAATCTGTAATCATCCTTAACTTCTTGACTTAATATTTTTGTAAAAAGGTGATTGGTAATATACGAATCAAGTTTTTCTATGAGTTCACTGTTTCTAGAAGGAATCTTACAAGCTCGAAGTATGATGTTTGCAAGATATGAGATTACAGATTGATAATTCTCGGGTATTGGTTGCTCCCATCGGTCTCTCCATCTCTCTTTCTCAGTCAGTGCATCTCGACCAACTGCTGATTTAATATTAGTATATGATTCCAAATCCAAATCAAATTTACCTTGCGGAAGTACAGAGGTCTCAATTTGGTCGAATGATCTGTTCTCTCTTTTATATTTTTGAGATAAGATAGGAATCTGAAAATTTAATACAGATTTCCTCAAAGTATCTGGAAAAATATACGTGACAGTAGGCAAGTTTTTTTCTTTATACCTTTTTATATCAACTCCTTGTTTTTTCATCTCTTCGTCTATGTAGTCAACAAAAGCATTTGTACCGAAAACGTCAACTGTTTCATTGTACCCTGAATTTGGGCCAAACATTAACCTTAGTCCACGTCCAAGGGCCTGTTCGGGTAGAATTTCTGCTTTAGAGGTAAATGGTCTTAAGCCCACTATAACACATACATTCTTTACATCCCAACCTTCTCGAAGCATAAGTACACTAACAATAGCCCTATATTTGTGAGATTCATCTATTTTTCTTGTCTCTTGCTTGAGTTTCTGCCAATCTTTGTCACTAATTTCACCTTTGAGATTTGTGTGAATAATTAACGTTTTCCCTTTAAATTCGTTTTTTGTTTGAAGATAATTGTTGATGTCTTCTGCCTCTGATGTATTGGTTGCCATGAAAAATATTACTGGATGCTTTTGTATCTTTTCCATAACTTTGCTATAATATGACCATCTTCTGCATCCAGCTTCTATATAGTCTCTATAGATCACATCTGCCTTATCAGATGGTGTTTCATGCGGATTTTCAATTTCTCCTAAAATAGGAGATTTTACAATTCCACACTTTATTGCATCTGCCAGTGGAAAATCCGATATGACCCATTCAAATATACTCCCCGTATCTTGCTTTTTTGGTGTAGCGGTAAAATCTAACTGGAATGACATTCCTTTTCCGTTTTTTTTAAGAATATCACTAACTGTTAAAATAAATTGATTCCAGATGAGATCTTTTTCCCATACATGGTGAGCTTCATCATTAATTATTCCCAAACTATTTAGCGACTTGATCTCATTCATGATCTGATCATAATATCTTACGTTTTCAGGTGGTTTTTTACCGATAATTGCTTGAATGGGGTTAACTGGTTCCTTTTCTCTTTCATAGATTCTCTGAACATTTGTTAGATAGAGTCTTCCCTTGGTGCTTCTTGAGGATATGTAATCTTCAGTTACGGATTCAAACACCCAAAGATGCTGAAGATCTTCCGGTATCATTACTCCAGAATTGAATATCTTAGAATCGGAAAAGTCCTCCTTCAATCGCTCATATACTGCGATGTTCGGAGCGATGATAATAAAATTTCTTGGCATTTTTTCGTCATTTTCTAATACACTATTGAAATATGACCATACTATAGCAAGTGCCATGACATGGGTTTTTCCTGAACCTGTTGCCATTTTGAGACAGTATTTGGGAAATAGATCTTCATGAGGATTGTATGCTATTTTTTTTGTGCTGTCATAGTTCAAGATTAGGTCACTCATTTTCCGAAATTTTTTCACTTCGTATAGGTAAATCAGTGTTTCTATTGCCTCTTGTTGAGCAAAGTAATATTTAAAGCTCTCAGAATTAACCTCGTGTTCTTCGTCGAACCAGAAGTGCAGTAGTTTTTTGGTGGTTGTTGATGATCCTACATAACCAGAACTTCTCCAATCTCTCACCTCTTTTCGTAATACTTCAACAAGAGGGGCAGTTGTCTGTACTCTCTTTTCTGGTTCTTCATACGGATTCATATTATAGTAACCTCTTCCATTGTTGTAGTGTCATTTCCAAAAACGTCTATGACTTTGATCATAATTTTATAAGTACCAGGTGAATCATAGTTATGATCTATTGATTGCAATTGTATATTCTTCTTTCTCTTTGTTCTAAATTCTTGCCACTCGTTGTGAAAAGTATCCTCCCTGAAATTCCAATCCACGCTCCAATAATCTATGAAATCACTCCACTTTAATATCTTTCCCCTGAGTTCTTCTGGTATGGCCTCTGGATTTGGAATTATGAAATTTTTGAGAATAACTCTGACCTTCCTATCTGAAATGGTGGTCTCTACTTTTAAGAAAGCGTGCTCGTAGAAATCAACATCACCGGCATCCCTTGCCTCCTTTTCCATCACTTCATTGGGTATGATTCGAGGAGAGATTTTAAAACCATAAACCTCAGTGAGTTCAATTAATATTCTATCGTTGAATTCCATTTCAAAGTCCCACCCCAAGACATCTAATGAGTCAAACCCGTTTTCTTTCGCTTCTTTTAAACATTCCTCTACTTCTTCTTTTGTGACAGGATAGTCTATTGGACCAACATGAACCGCCTTTCCGGATATTATACCATGAATGTTGCGGAAGTTGTAGACTGGTTTCGCTTTGTAAAGTTTTAGAATAAAATCAGTGTAGTCTCTATGATCAACTCCAATATTTTTATTCATCCAATATTTTCTTTCATATTTTCCAAGATTCAGAACCTCAAAAGGGTTGCATTTCGGGGTGTCAAGCAATCTCTTTCTTATCGTATGAATTGAAAAACGACCTAAGTCAGCTCCGATCCATCTCCTGCCAAGTTTTTCAGCGACAGTTACAGTTGTTCCAGACCCAGAAAAGAAATCAGCTACAATATCTTCATTTTCAGTCATAGATAGTAAAATTCTTTCAAGTAATTGTTCAGAGTTCTCAGTTGGATAACTGGTTGTAAAAGAGTAACCAGGTATGTCTGTCCAATTTGAATCTAGAATTTGTTCCTGCGTTTCTTCTAACCTATATTCGGGTTTTTTTGTTTTTGGATTCAGTCGTATTTTACCTTCTGAAATCATTTTATCTATATTTTCTTGGCTAAAAGTCCAATGTCTTCCTGAAGGAGGGTATAATTCTTTTCCGAAGATTATACGAGAGCCACCTTGACCCTGTGAATCCATTGAATGCCACCTTTCTTTTTTAATCTCACCCAGTCTTTTTTTTATGTTTACGAAAAAAAAATTACTGGTTTTTCTATATAAAAATAAGGAATCTGTAGCAGTATTAAACCTCTTTGCACCTGAATCGCTTTTTTTAATTCTATTAATAACTAATTCGTTTCTGAAATTGTCATATCCAAAGATTTCATCAAGAATTACTTTAATGTAGTGTGAATAGTGATAGTCAAATCTTACCCAGATCGACCCATCATCTGATAATAATTCCTTCATTAGGACGAACCTGTCGTACATGTATTGAAAGAATGAACTTGGACCCTTCTTCCACATATTCAAATAGGCTAACTCTTCTATTGCTGAAGGTTCCTTTACTGCACTTTCATCTCCGACATCCAATGTTATATTCATATTAGTGCCTGTAAAAAAAGGCGGGTCAGCATAAATCAGTTTTATCTTACCACGAAACTCTGACAACAAAGATGCCATAACGTACTTGTTATCCCCCCAAATTAGTTTGTTTTTCCATTCATCCCTATCTTCTTGTTTTTTGAATTGTGTTAGTGTTCCAATATTTGATCGGGGTAGATTTATAGTCTCAATCTTTTGAAAAGGTAATTCTACCCTATCTACTTCTACCCTCTTATTTTTCCAATACAAACCATAATCTATCATCAAAACCACAACTATTGTTATTTTTACCTTCTTCTTTGGCTCGAAATGTATAATCTATGCATACGATAATAATATTGCGATTCTGATGTGTATTACCGACCAATCTTACTCCATCTCAACTAAAAAGATCTGAGTTTTACAGATAATTAAATCTTTTGAATAAGTTTACCTGCTCAATCCCGTAAACAAAAACATTGAAATTTTCATTTAATTGTATTTTTTATTTGTATCCAAATTCCTCTTATCAATGAATCAGAAAATATATACCTATATTACTTAGATTTATAAACTCGAAATGAAGTGCGTGAAAAAACTTTTCCATCCTCCATTAAATCGCTTTCTTCGAAGATCTCGTCAAGAATAAATACCTTAATCTACAACGTAATAATCATAAAAGTTTAACCAGATGAGAAATGAAATGATTAAATATATAGATATGGACCGGTCGGGATTTGAACCCGAGGCCTCCTGCTTGCAAAGCAGGCGATCTACCGCTGATCTACCGGCCCTTGTCTCACGCTGATTGTATATTCATATTTAATTTTTCATTGG
>JAKAYH010000073.1:0-7612 GCA_021826835.1 Thermoplasmata archaeon
TCCCCTGTTCTGCTCCTCCCTGATCTTCTTTGCCAGATCTATCAATTCCTGTATTATCTCTGCAGTTTCAATGCTCTTGTTTGTATATGATTTGATTGCCTTCTCCAAAAGGTCAAGAAATGATCTCTGCTGAACAATATTCTTCTTCAACCTTATTCTGATCTGATCATTCAAAAGTTTCTTCAGCATCTCAAAGGCAAGGTTCTTCTGCGGCATATCTTTCACTTCTGCAAGGAACTCGTCCGACAGTATGGATATGTCAGGTTTATTCAAACCTGCTGCTGCGAATATATCTATGACCCGATCTGATACAAGAGCCTTTGAAAGTATCTGCTTTATTGCCGTTTCAGATTCACCTGAATCAATTCTTCTGGATTCCGTATTCTTAATGAGAGCCGATCTGACAGCCTGGAAGAATCCAACATCATCCCTTATCCTCATTGCTGAAGGATCCGGTATGACCAGGGCAAAAGCCTTTGTAAGTTCTGTCACATTTCTGATATACCTCTCCTTCCCGTCATTCTGCGAAAGAATATGATCCATTGCTTTTTTCTATATTGTTGGATGCAAAATTTAACTTATTTCTCCCACTACCCTTGTAATGAAAGGCCAGATTATAGCAGTGTCTGAATCGTTTAAAACATGTCAATCTTTAGCAATCAGTCTCTAAGAAGAAATTGAAAAGAAATTAAATATATAAGCAACCGAACATAATTGGTTTTATGAGGGAAAAGAAAGGATAGTAGTTAGAAAGAATTTGTGCAAAATTAAATAATCTAATGTTCAATTTATTGCCCAACCCTAAAAATTTAAAAATATACCTGTGGAATTACTTTTGAATACCTGCACAAATCCAAATATCTGTGATACCATTTTTTAAAGAATATATTTTTATATCATCTTTCCCTGTGCTTACTTCTTATTATTCTCTTACCATCATGAACTCATAATCTTAAAGGACAGACATATAAAAACTAAGTAAGATTGCACCTGAAATTTTATCGTGATTTTTAGAATCTACCTGTTTTTAATACATTATATTTAATGTCAATAGGAAAAATACGTAAGCCACAAAATGTTTACTAATTATTATTCTCCTAAGCGAAATAGGCAATTAAAGTTGTTATAGAAACGAATATCGCAAGTACCAATAATACTTTTGCGAGAGATATTGGTTTTCTTTCGCTTGCAACTGCTTTTGTACTCCCATTTACTATGAAGTGATACAGCCGTCTCTTATAATAAAAGCTTGACAAGTATAGAGGTACATAGATCAGTTTGTGTTCAGTGTCATTTAGAGTTATATTATAGTGCTCAAGTTTTTTTTCATCCCCTGAGATCATATCTTTACAGGCCTTTGATTCTAGCATATCTAATCTTATTTTAAATTTAGGTATTGCTTCTTCTAAGGGGATCAGATTAGTATCCACGCTTAATTTTCCTATGTACCTAGAATCAAAAGGTTCTGGTGACATGTAATCATAACCATCTATTATTGTCCACGAAAATCCTTTGTATCTTTTCATTTTTGCCAAATGCTCTATTAAGGTCTTTGACCCAGCTACTGGGATCGCCGGATAATAGCTTTCAATGATACCATTTACAGGAAACCAATCAGTATAATACTCTGTTTTATATTGAGTAACACCATCAGCATCCTTGTATGCTATCTGACGAGACCTATGCATACCACTCCTTCCTGACCAACTTGTTTTAGTATTTGTACTAAACACCCATACAGGGACAAAAAAAGGAACTATATCATTTAATTTTGTAAATTTAGTCATGTTACGAGGAGCCCAAAAACCTTTGGATAGCCAATTATTGAACACTTTAATTGCCTGATCCTGAGTTACAAGAAATGGCAAAATACCCTCTGGACGTGCCTCTTTTTGAATTGTTTCCGTTTTGACTATGTATTCTGTCCTACAATATGGGCAACTAGTTGAAAGAGTGTTACCAGAATAAGAAAGATTGGCCCCACAATTTCTGCACTTGTATGTTATTAATTCTATATATGCATTATCCTGACTGTTACTATTATTCTCAACGTTGATCCTAACAGCCTCCTTTTCTAATTGATTGTCAGATCTTGATTGCACCACTGTTTTGAGATCGTTAACATAAGGATATCCGCATTGAGGACAGAACTTTAATCCGTCCCTTGACTCTGCACTACAATTTTGACATTTCAATTCTGTATCACCTTATTTTTTTTTGATAAACGTTTTATTAAGAGAAAAAATTCACCAAATGAATGAGCATCATCTGAAAATATATGTATTCTAAATAGCATTATCCTCTACCTCTTTAAAATATGGGTTGGACAGGAATGCCTTTACCCTTGGCCTCCCGAAGTAGATCAACATTGGAATTCCTATTATTGTTCCTATTCCAAAGTTTAAAAAACACTCAAAAAAGAAGATTGAACGAAATATTCCTTGCCTCAAAGCCACTTTGGCCACAAGCAGAGATAGAGAGATTAAAACTATCAACGCCATTGAGGTGTAAATAATTCCAAAAATCAAGAATCCAGATGATTCCAATCCAGATGGTACGAAGATTATGATGATCCCTATCAAAAGATTAAAAGCTGCTACAACGATTTGTAAATCAACCAAATATTCTAAATTCTTAGGTGGAAAGTAACCTTTCGGCTCATTTGGCTTTAGTCTTTCTGACTTGCATACTTGGCAGTATAAAACTCCTTTAACCTCTGCATGACCACAATCTTGACAGTAATTGAATTTAGGTTTTGTTATCTTTGTTGAGTCGTTTTGATAAACATTCTCAGGGGAATATTGCGCACTAGAACCTATATCTTTCTTATCAGAACTGTTTTCTCTTTCCTCGTTGTTTATACTTAAAGTGTTCTTCGTATTAAACCCACAGTTACCGCAAAATATTTCATTGATACCCATAGCAAACCCACAATTAGGACAATAAGGCATATATGACTCAAACAATTGAGGGTTTATTAATTTTATGGTAACTCAATTTTTTAATGATTTTTTCCAAAAAAGTTGTTTAGCAATCTGAAGCATTTTTAATATTCGTAGTCTCGACTAAGTATTAATGTAATTATAAATAATGGACGTTTCCATTAAACCCAAAATCTAGTGTGCATCAATTGTGATTTAGGAATGAGACCAATATGATTGAGGTATAAAAGCAATAATTTCACATCTTAACTGGTTCTTGGAAAATGCTTTATATAGGCATATCTCAAAATAGTCTAACACCTTATAGAGGTTTTCTAATAAAAAGCTATGTGCACCTTTTAAATGAGAACCTCGCTCATATAATGTAAACCTAAAAATTCGAGGTTATTTGCTATCCGCCCCTTAACCCATATATGATCTTTTCCTTCACTCTATGAACCTTGTTTTCTATTTTGTGGCACTATTTCTACTATTGAGTTGAACTTTTTTGAGGTAAAGTTTCTACCGACCATGGGACCTACCTAAAACTGTCCAAGATATTTCTTGACTTTGGGTCATTAAGAAGTTTCCTAAGAGCATTCAAGATAGAATCGGTTTCTTTAATTTCCAGATATCTGAATAGCCCCTCATGCCATTCCTTCTTATTTACTGAACTGGTTCTGTAGTAGTTCCAGAATTTCAAATGAGTCGCTATATCTTTTTTCAGTTCCAATCTGGAATATTTGTCAGCAAATAGCATATTCCCTTTCTTCGGAGGAGACTTTCCAATTTTATCTATCTTGTATATCCCCACAATTATTCGTTCATCTTCTCTTTGACCTGGGTATCGTGTAGTTACAACAGCTATATCGCCTGGATTTACTTTCTTGATTGGTATGGGTTGGTCTTTTTTTGCTCCACTATGATATGTGCCAATCCCGAATCCCCAATCAATGAAAAGACGGCTTTCATAGCAGTAATTGTTTTTCTTTGGCCTTTGATTCTTCAATCCGGAATCATAGAAACTTCTACACGGATTTCCTCCCAAAGAACAGATTACGTTTTTCATATTCTTTTTTATTAAATCATTTGAACAAACACCTTTAAATCCTATGAATTGACCGGCGTTTCCATCATTGTATATAGCTTTTAATGCAACATCCATTCTATTTCACCCGATAGATAGCTAAATCTAAGTTGCATAAATATGTTTGTGTTGTCCGACTATGCTTTACCAAACTGGGAATGAATCTCAAACTCTCATCCCTTAACACTGTAAAATAGGTAAGTTTTACATTTTATCAATTTTTTTCAGTTGCAAAACTTTTAAAACACATTAAATTACTTTAGAATTTATGAAGAGAAATCTATTCAGCAAGGAATACAATTCAGGAAGGAAGGATCAGTTCGATGTAGATTATGCCATATTTAAAAAGTGCTCGGAAGAGGCACAGACAAAGGAAGAACTTATAGCGATGTCAGATGAGAAATTCAACTACGTGATATCCAGGATAGCAAACGAGAATGCAAAGGAGCTGCTTGAGGAAATGCAGTTACTTTGAAAGAAATAGTAGATCTTAATAATTTTTATACCCAAGTCCTTTAAATATTTGGTGATATTATAGTTGTGGAAGTTCAGCAAGAGTTCAAAGAAAATAACAATATATCAATGCTACCTTCTTACATTAGCTCGATTTTCAAGGAAAAATTCGAAGAAAGCATAAACATTCTTGAACAGCTTTACAAAAAAAATAAGAGATGGATTGTCACATATTCTGGAGGAAAAGATAGCACAGCTCTTGTGGTTTTATCTCTGTATATGAAAACTGTCCATCCTGATATTGACCTTAACATTACATATTCAGATACTATGATGGAGATCCCTCAAATGTCTGTGGTTGCATATACATTTTTAAGATCCATAGAAAATAGTTATCCTGCAAAGGTTAAGATTGTCTACCCTGATATTAATGATACTTACTGGGTAAGAATGATCGGAAGAGGATATCCACCACCTGGACCTAGATTCAGATGGTGCACCCCTAAGATAAAGATTAAACCCTCAAGGAAACTACACGAAGATAATGGTCTATTCATAACAGGACTAAGAATGGGAGAAAGTCAACAGAGGGATATAAGACTTAAAAGTTCATGTCTTAATGGTGGGGCCAATGAATGTGGCAGTGATGTGTGGGTTAACCAGAAAGGGATAGACGTTGCGGCTCCTATTATACACTGGTCAGCTGAGGATGTTTGGTATTTTTTAATGTTTCCAGGTAAAAGGGCAATACCAGAAACACAGCTTGTCGTTGATCTATATGGAAACACTTCAATGCGATTTGGATGCTGGATGTGTACTGTTGTAATGAAAGATAGAACTATGATAGCACTTGCAAAATCTGGAGATTACAAAGTTCAAAAATTACTTGAATTTAGAGAGTGGATCGTTGAAGAGAGTAAAAAACCTGAAAACAGATATTTTAGAAATGACGGAAGAAAGGGGAGACTCAGAAAAGATTTTCGAAGACTAATATTGGAAAGATTAATGGAATTACAGGAAGGGATTGGAATTGAAATAATTACTGATGAGGAGTCAGGAATTTCACTGGAATTATTAAACTCGGAGAGATATGGAGAATATTATTAATTTATTTCGTCTCCTTCGATTTCGGAGTACAGAGATATTAAAAAACTTAGCATTTCCTCTTTAGTATCTTTATCTTGAACTATTTTTAATACACCAACAGCGAGATTGTCCCACAACTCTGGATGTTTTCTAAAATTCGGAACTGTTACTATAATCTTTTTACCCTCATTCTTAATGTCCATTTCTGATACATTTTTTGTTCTTTCTCTTTTAATATCCGCATTTTCATCTGCATGTAGGATTTCCTTGGTTAAATTGCTTCCAGTTCTCCTTATATTTGCACTTCTCTTTAAGGCTCTCTCTTTCTTTATTTGAGATACAATATTGGAGACTCCAGCCTTGCTTATAGCTTCTTTGATAACTCTTTCTGATGACTCTTGGAAAAGTTTTTCTTTACCACTCGTAGGGACCACAGGAATTGGCGGCGTCTTTTGTCTGCCTATGTTATTTATAACCTCTTTAAGATAATTCATTAAAAACCTATAAACTGATGAACCCTCATAAAGACTTTCCCTATCCAAGTTTACTATCCTTTGAAATCCATTATCAAGATATATTTCTGAAAACGTCTGGTGTAATATGAGGTACGTATCAGTGAAAATATTCGAAATGTCTCCTAAGTCATAACCTAGTGAAACGTTGTGAACACGGAATAATGTTCCTCTAAATTCTAACGGTAGAATTCTCTTACTCTGGTGATAATAATATCCAGTTAAATTTACGTGAAGAGGTTCATTTTCTACCACGATTTCATTGTCTACCTTTGGGAGAACCCAAATTTTAGGGTCTAAATTATCAAAACCAAATTCAGCTATATCGCTATCCGTAGGGTAAAGAAATGGCTTAAAAATCTTGAAATTATTTATCTCTTTCCCTTCTCTATTCAAAAAGATTCTTACCTCAAAATTAAATTTTTTTAACCTTTCTATCAATTCATTATAATCTTTGTTATCGGTTCCAGGTATTTCATAATCCTTTCCATTTAGGGAAACTTTCTTTCTTATAGGCCCATCAGGAAGATATTCTATTGGTGACATTACTGCCACGTCGGTTATCATTTTATCTAAATACGCCAATTTTTTTGTTGATTTCATATCAACACTTTGGATTTTTTGGGTTACAAATTTCTTAAAGTATTCATCATCATCTTCAATTCTTTTGTTTTTGTAAAAGTAGGAATCCCCTATTGATGGAATCAGACCGTCTAGGAATGGAGGTTCAAAATTAGAAATTTCATAGATTGTATATTGTTCAAACTCTTTTTCGGTATGTCTGGAACTTAAGTCAATATTCCCGAGCTTGACTTTATCCATAGATTCTGTTCTTAAAATTAGATCTTTAAAAAATTCGAATGACACATCAGCTATAAACTCTCTTTGCCCCTCTTTTTTCTTTGTTATTATTCTAAACTTGTTGCATGTTGCAGCTACTGAAAGCATCCCAATGCCGAAACTCCCTATTATTGGTCTTTTGTACCTATCTGTCTTCATCTCTCTATTTGGACTATCCTTATCGCTACCTCCAACGTGAGTGAATATTTTTTTTAAATCGTAAATATCCATCCCCCTTCCATCGTCTTTTATTATAAGCTTAGATAGCTTTATTGTACCAGTATGATCATAACCAAAATCATAGGTGATTTCAACTTTCGATGCATCAGCATCAAATGAATTACTAATAAGCTCCTTCAAAGCGCTTCCTGGACTTCTGTAAAGCCCAGATGATATGTGCTTTACTATTTGAGCAGAGACTTGAAGTGATATAGTTCCTAAGTCTTCATCATTACTTTCCATCTCTAATCCTCTTCTTTAATATCTTTCCATTTTTCTACTAATTTTGAGTTATTCTTCAAAGCATTGATAAAGTCTTCCATTGAATTGGTTAGTTGAGCTATACTATTTTGTCGACCATGAACGATCGCAGAGCTTGTGTCCCATAAGTTTAATAATGCATTTTTATCTTTGTCAAATTTGAGATTTATTTGATTATTACTACTTTTAACGCTTATATATAAACTTAATATATTCTTGTAGAGTTTCTTAGT
>JAKAYH010000073.1:7622-8565 GCA_021826835.1 Thermoplasmata archaeon
TTCCGATCTGTTTTTACAGATTGATCTTCAATTTCTTTGATTAATGTACTTACCCTTAGATTTGTTTTTATAAAATCTAGTTCAGTTTTTTCCCCGTTTGCACTTTTTGCATAGGTTTTGTATTTATCTTTGAATTGGTCGACTAGCTTTTTATCACTATTTTCTGCGTCTTGACTTTTGATGTAATTAACCATTGGCTTATAATAAATGTCCATTAGAAAATCCTCAAGAATTACTCTTGAGCATATGGCCGCCCCATATACGTGCCCTGATCCAAGACTACAAAAGCTTAAGAAATCTATAAATCTTTCTCTATCAATGTCTGGTATACCACGCCTTATGCTGTTGAATGTTTCGTTTATTTTACCTAATTGTGGATCATCCCATTCCTGTTTAAACGTTATCGCTGTTTTTTTTCCATTTATTGACTGAGGTTTTTCTATTTGGAATCTATTTATATGATTGGAACTGCAAACTAGAATTAGACGTTCATCTTCGAGAGTATTATTGTTACCTTGATTTATTTGATTCACGTAATTTGCATCCATATACTGTATTACTTTAAATTCGTCGTTCGCATTTGAAATTCTACACTTCAATTTATTCAATTTTCCAATCATATTAATTTACCTCTCTATAAGCTCTTCTAACTTTTCTATCTGTTCTCCTATCTCCATTCCCTTCTCAGTCAAACTCAGCATTGTTTCCTGGGGATATTTTGACTTGTCGATTTCCTGCTTTACAACATTCAGTTTTTCAAGCTCCCTTAAAATTTCAGTTGATCCTGGAAGATCTTCATTGATTTCCTTCATGTTCTTTGATCCGTTTCTGTATAGATATAGAATTACAGCGTACCTTTCTGTGGATGGGAGCTTCTTTCCTTTTGATATTGCATCTAATTTCATGAGATGTTCTGCTACATCTCTACCTTTTTGAGTTAGAG
>JAKAYH010000074.1 GCA_021826835.1 Thermoplasmata archaeon
AAATGGGGGTTCCATAATAAATATCGGTTCTATGAGAGGAATTATATCGTCGGTCGAAGGGCTTTCTTATCAGGCATCAAAGGCATCTCTGATCCACATTACAAAATTTCTTGCAAAAAGCCTTGCTCCTCAAATAAGGGTAAACTGCATAATTTCAGGATTTATTAGAACAGATATGACTTATCTCCTTCACACAGATGAAAATATAGCAGGTGCAATTGAATCTTTGACACCGATGGGCCGATGGGGAGAACCTCAGGATATAGCAGAAGCAGTAGATTTTCTAATATCTGACAAAGCTTCATTCATTACCGGGCAGGGTCTCATAGTTGATGGAGGTATAGGGCTTTTAAAAAATATGTGAGTGAAAAATCACTCATATGTCACTGAAAAACTTGTTCCATCTGATGTCAGAGCTGATGGCTGTGCATACAATGCTCCACTTGAGGTTGTCATTGTTATGCTTTCATATGGTAAAGCTCCAAGAGGTTCTGTAACTCCATTTATTGTGGCATAGTTTGTACCGGCTATGGAAGTGTAATCAGATCCGTAATAGGCTGTTCCGAAGTTTGCGAGGGAGCTCAACTTACCGCCAATCTCAGGCCTCTCTTCGATCCACTCAGCTGAAAGCATACTGGATTTGTATGTTACCTGAATGAAGAAATGTTCATTCTGAGTTGTGTCATTGAGATATATATTCCAGTACTGGCTGTGTTGTGGAGCAACACCTGCATAGATAATTGCCGAGGATATAACATCTCCTGGACTTACGGTAAATCCACTTATTGGGGTCTCAGCAGCTGGAAGCATTTCATACCATGCGCTATATTGTGCTGCACCAGATGAGTAATCAGATTCTGTTCCTGTCTGAATCAGTGTTCGGTCGTGGGAGAAAAATCCACCGATACCAATCCATTGTGAAGAATACGTTGAACTGGACGAGGCGGAAACTGATTGAACAGTCCATGAACCAGTTATACTTGTAACCACATGGGCGGGGCTACTAAAGCTGGAAGCAGCAACATATCCGGCCCAGTTTGTTGAAGAAGTGGTGCCAGAAGAGCTGGAAACAACTTTCCCGAAGTGCAGTTCATTGGAGGCTTGTGCAGCTATTGAAGGGACAGCGACTACCATCAAAGATAGTACAAATAACGCTGCCAATACAATGGCTTTCATTCCTTTGTTATTTATGCTTTTGTTCACAATAAATACACACATGTCAGATATTTAAGTATTTTTATTGTTTATTCATTTTATATACTCCATAAATGAACAGAATTATAAGCATAGTGGAAATTTTGTGTCATGACTAAAGATGAATATGAAAGTCTCCTTGATAAATCATCAGACATTTTATCAAAATCCAATATAAGTGAAGAAAGATTAAAAATACCTGAACCGAACCTAATAAGAGAGGGAAAAGTAACCATAATAAGAAATTTCATGGATATGGTCGATATTATAAACCGTGATCCAAAGCACATTATGAAGTATCTGATGAAAGAATTTGGTATAGGATTGAACCTCGACGGAAAGAGATTAATTATAAACAAGAAAGTAACCCTTGAGGAGTTTACTCAAAAGATAGAGCAATATCTAAACGTATTTGTTAGGTGTTATGAGTGCAATTCTCCAGATACAGAGATAAAAAAAGTTGGCAGAACTAATGTAATTGAATGCAAGGCATGTGGTGCACAGCACCCAATAAACATGTCCAAGGAACTCACGGGCAATGAAGCCGATTTGGAGGAGGGGAAGAAATATGTCGTTCAAATTTCGGAGATTGGACGATCAGGTGAAGGAAGAACAACTTACCGCGGGTATCATATTTTTGTACCAGGAGTCAAAAAAGGTGAGAGTGTGAGGATAGTCATTAAGAAAATCAAGGACGGAACGGCCATAGGGGAAGTTATTGAGCGAATCAATAAGCAATAATGAAATACTTGTAGACACAAACGCGTTAATCTATTCCGTTAAAAATGGAATAAATCTTAAATATGAGGCGGGGAGGATTTCTGGTATTTCCGAATTGACAATTCTTGAATGTGTAAAAAATGAGTTATATGGGCTATCCAAGAAGAATATGTATGCTCTTTTAGCTTTGAAAGAAATTGATTCACATAAGACAACACCATCAGAGGGTTCTGGTGATGATTGCCTCATCAAATATGCTTCCACAAAAAAATGCGCAATAATAACTAATGACAGAGAGCTGATAAAAATTGCAAAGAAAAATAATCTAACTGTATTTACCATCTCTGAAGGAAGGAAGTTAAGATATGCCTGAAAATATCGTTGAAACTATTACACGAAGTGAGAGAACAAGAATATATGAAGGATTGAAAGCTATTTTGCAGATGTCTGGAGGAGACAAAAAAGCAAGACTGTATTCCGGATCTCTTGCATCCTATATGGGAGTAAGTCAACAGACAGCATCTAAACTCATCTTAGATATGGTTAAGACAGGCGTGATAAGCAGGACAATGGATGGTAAGGTTCAGTCAATAGAGATTTCAGAGGCAGGCAGAGATCTTCTTTTTGAGGAGTATTCACTGTTATCGGGAATTCTTGGGGTCAAGGATAAAATTGTTGTAGCAGGAACAGTGCAGAGCGGCATGGGTGAGGGTCGTTATTATGTTTCAAGGAAGCCATATGTGATTCAGTTCCAGGAAAAACTTGGTTTTATTCCATATATGGGTACGCTCAACATTAAAATAGACTCGTCTGAAGAGGTATCTCTAAGAAGAATCAGAGGTTACTCAGGTATTAAGATTGAAGGTTTCGTAACAGATGACAGAAGTTTTGGGCCTGTTAAAGCCTTCATGGGAACAATTTCCGGAATAAAATGTGCAGTTATTTTCCCTGAAAGATCTGTATACAGGGATGTCATAGAGGTAATTTCTGAAGAATTTCTCAGAGAAAAACTTCAACTGCAGGATGGAAACAGATTGCAAATATATGTTGATGTTTCAAATTGATACATCAATCTTTCCAGATTCAATATCATGAATCAATTTGTTAATTTTTTCTTCAACCTGAGTTTGGTTCAATCCGCAATCAAGAAGTTCAAGATATAGTTCAAAATCTTCCTCAAAATTCACTTTAGAACCCTGATAAATTTTAACATATCCGCAATGCCTCTCAGCATCGAAGTTTAGTCTGTAGTTCGCACTAATTGTAACGTTTGCTTTTTCTATGAATTTATTCATTTTGTATAAATCGCTCATCTATCCACCTAAATTATATTGTCAAGACCCTTTTCCCATGCCGTCTTGAATGTGAGTATATTCTCATTAATCAAAAGTCTTCCTGAGTCTGAAACTTCAATAATCTTAGATTCTAAAACTTTTCCCATAATCTCCACACGCACATCTCCAAGCATCTTAGTGAGTTTCTGGATATTCTCTGGGGCCACTTCTGCAACTATGCGATTGCCCCCTTCAGCAAAGAGCTTGTTGTAGGTTCTGGAATTTGAAATATAGCTCAAATCTATACTTGCCCCTAATTCATAGCCAAAGCACATTTCAAGAACTGTGGAAATTAAGCCTCCCGAGGAGACATCGTGGGCCGAAAGTATCAATTTATTGGTAATGCATTTTAGAACATTTTCTTTTAACAAGCGCAATTCCTGAAGGTTTGTTCTCTCAAAACCGTGAGATGGATACCCAATACTTTTGAGGTAGACACTGCCGCTCAGATCATAATTACTTGACCCTATGAGAACTATTAAATTTCCCGGCCATTTAAATTCAGAAGTTATGGAGTTTTTTACATCATCAATAATTCCTACCATCATTATGTTTGGAACTGGAGGTATGTCCGATCCTTTATAATTATTGTAAAAACTAACATTTCCTGCAACAACAGGTAAATGCATCTCCTTACAGAATTCACTGATAGCCCTCACGGAATCTACAAATTGACCCAGAACAGATGGGTTTTCCGGGTTTCCGAAATTGAGGGAATCCACTACACTGTCAGGTATTCCACCACTGCAGATTACATTCCTTATGGCTTCTGAAAGAGTATTAATGGTTCCATGAAAAGCATCAATGAAGGTTGCATTTACATTGCACCCTGTCGTCATTACAAGACCAATCCTTGTTTCGTTTATGGCTCTAACCACATTACCATCGGAATGGGTCTCAGAATTAGGGTTCCCCGTGAATGGTTTTACAATTGTATTTCCTCTAACTGTGTGATCATATTGCCTTACAATATTGAATCTTGCACACACATTTGCATTGGAAATAACCTCCTTAATTGCTTTGAGGTAATCTTCTCTTTCAACAGGGAAAGGATACACCTTTACCCCCTCTTTTCTCGTCCTGAAGGGTCTAGCATATATTGGACCAGAGGTAAGGAATTGGAGTGGTAGGTCCATAACAACCTCATCCTCGTACAAAAGTTTCATATTTTTTCCAGAAACACTATTTCCAATAACAGATGTTTCAACATCCCATGAAGCAAAAATGTCCTGTATTTCTTTTAAATTCTCCTCCTTAACTGAAAGTAGCATCCTTTCTTGACTTTCGCTAATCCATATTTCCCAAGGTTTCATTCCTTTCTCCTTGGTTATTATTCTGTCGAGATAAATTTCGCCACCACAGTTTCCGGCCAGACACATCTCACCTGCAGATGAAGAAAGACCTCCACCTCCAAGATCTTTCATTCCAGATATGAGCTTTTTCTGATTTGCTTCAAGAACAGCATGAATCAACGGTTCCTTAATTATGGGATTTCCAAGCTGCACCGCTCTGTTTCTGTCCTTATCACCAGATTCCTGAACACGAGACGCAAAATTCACTCCGTGTATTCCATCTCTGCCTGTTCTTCCTCCTGCAAGAACAAGAATTTCGTTAACCCCGCCGACCCTGCTTCTGCAAATTTCCCCCCTCTTTGCTATTCCCAGACAACCGGCATTCACCAGAGGTGAGCCCGTAAAACCTTCATGAAAGTTTACAGATCCAGAAACAGTGGGAATTCCCACTCTGTTTCCATAATCTCTGATTCCACCAACCACATTTTCTATTATGAATCTAGTAGTTAGTCTGTCTTCAGGTTTTTCCTGAAAATCTGTTCCAAAATAAAGCGAATCTAATACAGCCACAGGTTGTGCGCCCATGCATAAAATATCTCTAAGAATACCTCCGACACCAGTGGCTGCACCACCGTAGGGCTCCACTGCGCTCGGATGGTTGTGAGTCTCCATTTTAAGAACATATGCATAATTTTCATTCAAACCCATTACTCCTGCATCATCCTCCATTTGAAGAATGGTGTTCTCGGTTTTTAGGCTCTCGAAATATTTTTTAAGATACAATTTTGACGATTTGTAACAGCAATGTTCGCTCCACGCTTGTCCCATTGCCTGCAATTCAACTTCCGTAGGTTCTCTGCCTAAAAATTTAAAGTAGTTTCTGAGTCTTATCATTTCTTCCATATTGAGAGAAAGACCCATGGAACGATTCAAATCAAGTAAACTTTCATTGTTAAGATTAGTAATTAAAATAGTATCCTTCATTTTTACCATTCGCTGAAGATTAAGAAATTTCTTCTACTACTTTTACAGTGTAGCTATTAATTACAGGGTTAATGAGAATTTTTGAGGCAATATCTCTGGCTACTTCCAGTGCATGCTCATTATCGGAAGCTATATCCAGTTGATAGATTTTATAAATATTCATTTTTTCAACAGAATCATAGCCAAGAATGCCCAAGTTGTGAAAAAGTGTTGCTGCTTCGGGGTCTTCGACCCCCTCAAGGTAACCAATCTCAATGCGAATCTTAACCATAGAATGCGATGCAATATCAGAATTAAAGCTTTCAGGTTGGTGAGTATTACTATTCAATAATTTATCTAATTATACGCTATAATATAAATACCTATCCATATTGATAGTCCACGTTTTTAATCGTCTGATAAAAAAATTAGCTGTTGTTACTTAGTTGTTGAATGAATAATATTAATTATTGGTCTTAAGGTATCATAAACATTGGATGTTTTTTCTGCAACTGTACCGGTAACTATAATATCAGCGCCTGCTCTTGCAATAGCCTCAGCAGTAGCTGAATCCCTGATGCCTCCGCCAACTATTAACGGTATATTCAATTTGACCTTCGTCTTTGAAATAATCTCCTCTGACACAGGCTTGTCTGCACCACTTCCTGCTTCAAAATATACCATCTTCATGCCAAAATACTCTGCCGTTAATGCATATTGAATGGCTGATTTAGTATCATCTCTTTCAATGAGCATTGCCTTTCCAACCCGACCAGCAGTCATACCAGGTTTAAATATTATGTATCCCATGGGAATTTTTTCAATTTTTGTTTCAGATAGATAAATTGCAGCCTTTCGTTGGTGCCCCACTATATATTCTATGTCGGAGGAGTTGAGAAGTGACATAAAGTATATGGCATCGGCCTTTTTTGTTATCATACTTGACGATCCGGGGAAAAGAATTATCTCCAGACCCATCTTCCGTTTAATCAAATCTGTTGTTCTATCAAGGATTTCAGGAGAGATTTCAGTGGAACCACCCAGCATTATGAAATCTGTTCCTGCTCTATACGCCTCAAATGCAATATCTGCACTACCTTCCGGACCTGAAGTAGCAGGGTCAATCAATGTCATATGTATCTTACCTTTCTTAAGAGCCTTCAAAATATTTTCATAAACACTCAAGTCAAACCACCCACAGCAAATGATACAAGACCCAAAATCATTGAGATTTTGGATGATTTCTGGGCCATGGTGACACTCTTGAACTGTATAACAGCAGTTACAATAAATAATATGTCACAGAATGTCAATGGAATTAGATAATATATGGAAAAAAGTCCGATAAAATATGGTACAAATGAAAGGATCACAGCAGTTACTATGAAAACACTGGAGAGCATTAGTGTTGTTTTACGCCCATATCTTTTTGGAAAGGTAAGTCTGTCAAAATCACCATTCATATCCTCAACGTCTTTTATCAACTCTCTTGAGATGTTTGAAAATGTTGCAAGGAAGAAAAGGATTATCATTCTATAGAAATGGTCTACAGCGATCCCACCAAAGATAAATATTAAACCTACAAGAACGCTTATGACAATATTTCCGGGCAATCCACTCCTTTTTAGAGTGTATTCATATGAAAATAAAAGTAATTCAGCCAAAATTACAATCAAGCCGGATATGTAAGAGATAAATATAAGCGCAACTAGAGTTGAAGCAATGAAGGATATTATAATAGCTGTCTTAGCGCTATTTATTGATATTTTTCCTGTAACCAGTGGGCGATTAGGGTGATTGATCTTATCATTCTCAATATCGAACAGGTCATTCATGGCATTTCCTCCCAACATTACAAGAATTACGGAAAGGGAAGCAAGAGATAATATAAACCACATGGAGAGTACACCGGCACCAAGGGAGATAAGTCCCGAAATGAATGTGGCAATTATGGCCATTAAGGCATTTTCCGGCCTTAGGAGTTTAACCCATGGATTCATAGTCAAACTTGAATTCTAAGGCTCATATAATCCTTAGCAAAAAATCTAATCATATTCTTTCGTTAATTGGAATGTTTTCAAATGCGTTTAAGTAATCTGTTTTTAATCCTGTAGGTGAAAAATGGGTTCTTTTAGTAACCGAAGCTCCATTCTGTAAAGCCATATCATTAGCTGTTTTCATACTTGGAATATCCATGTGATATCTTGAAAAAATCTCACCAACATCGCAGAAGAGTAATGATATATCCTCATTCTTCAGCGCATTAAAGAAATTCGTAGATTTTTCAAGTACAAAGGGATTTTGCTGGTTTCCGAAATTTGAATTGAAAATATTTTCTATGTTGCCTAACCATATGGGCCCCGATATTTCACCGGTATATGCTTTACCTATCAAATCCTGAAGGTTTATAATACCTAAGGATTTCAATGTTTCATCTGCCTTCGCAGCCCCTCTGAGGACTTTCACAAAAATCCTGTAATAATGTTTGTTCCAGAAAGAAAGTAATGGTTCTATTCCACAGTCAAGTGCAGCTGCTCTCCTGGCTATGGTTCCAATGAGGTTTCGAATGCCAAGCTCGTGTCTCATGAGTGACTTTGGGATTATTGAACCGTAGCGCCTAAGAGTCTTCTCAGGGATTGCACCGGAGAGCGCTGAAAGGTCGGTGGCCGTAAAGCCTATGTAACCACGGTTTTTTATATTGTTCAAGGAAAGATCCAGATAAGGAATTATGGAACCATATGGATCAACATCAATAAAATCAAAGTCATAGCGCGTAACCATTTGTTCAAACGAGGACCAGTGCACCTCCGCATCTGAGCTATTTGAGATAACATTTCTAGAGAGAAGTTTAAAACTCTTTTCAGATCTTTCTGATATAACTGCATGGGTAGACGTTTCCTTGCTCACCCTTATACCTCTAATACCGGTCGCACCAAATCCGTCAAGAAAAAGCCTAGGTAGATC
>JAKAYH010000075.1 GCA_021826835.1 Thermoplasmata archaeon
TTATGTAAATATTTGGATCATATCCAAAATACCAATTTTCATATAGAGATCTGGCATTTTTAAGGAATTGAATTGCGTCTAGAGGATATGCCAGGGACAGAAATATCATATCTACTGGCGAGCCTCTTTTAAGCATCATCCATGCGGCAACCGGAGAATCGATTCCGCCTGAAATCAGGGCGGTCATTCTCGCTTCGCTTCCAATTGGCAATCCTCCCGGCCCTTCGGTTGTATCCTTTATTATATAGGCCTTGTTCTGCCTTATTTCAAGGGATATCTGAATGTCGGGATTTTTCAGATCAACACCTCTCGATTCGGAATATATGCTATCAGCAATTCTTTTACTGACGTCTATTGATGTGAATTTGTGATTTCCTGTTCTTCTTGTTGATACTGCGAAAGTCCTTCCCCTGACTTTCTCTGCAAAGATATTTTTTACTGAATCAACAATATTGTCAATGTTGTTAAAATCCACAAAAAGCACTTCAGAAAATGATTTCACGCCCATGACTCTTGAGATGCTTTTGAATGAATCCATAGCATCGTTACTGTACACAAATATTCTTCCTCTTTCAGTTCTGATTGTTATGTCCTGACCCAACATTTTGTGCGAAATTTTTAAATTTCTGACAAGTCTTGTTTCCATGTCGTTGCGTGCCTTGGGACCCTTGAGCCCGATTTCCGAATATCTTACTAAGAAAATACTCATTTCTCCTCAAACCTTATTCCGGTGAGTATTGGTGTCTCCTTAATAATCCACTTCCTTGCCTCCACTTCTCTCAGCTTTTCCGTTACCTTCATCCATGAATATAGACTATCTGTTTCGTAAATAACTACAAATTCCTGATCTCCTATACCGAATGAATAGGTTGTATATGATAGAATATCCTTATTGTTTGGATCCGTCATTGCAGTTCTTATGTGTTCATCCATTATTCTCTTTCTATCTTCATAAGGCAATAGATACCAGTCATTTGATTTTGACATTGGATATGCAATTATGTATTTTTTCTTGCTGTTCTGTATCTGTTCTTCAATTTTAAGTGAATTTTTTAAATAAGGTGATCTCTGGTATATTGAATGAAAAGAATGAACTATCTCTCCTTTACCATCAATTATAGTTTTCAATTCTTTTAGAAATGACAGAATGTTTGAGGGATCATCTGCTGATACCCATCCAATTATATCGCAGTCTCCTCTCAGAGATTCATAAAGATTGAGGTGTTTTAATTTGGAGTCATTGATTATTTTTTCCTTATTCTCCTTTAAACTTTTTTTAACATCTTCCTGATGAGCTTCTTTGATAGAAAAAATCAGCATATACAATTCTTTTGTTTCTTCTTCCATAAAATGGTAGTACAATTAAAAATTAAAAAGTTGGTAATTTAGTTTAGCTAGTTTTTATTCCTGAATTATAAAATTGGCTCCCCTTATAGCTTAATGTTAAGGAATAACTAGAAATAGCAGCCCCCGAGTGTTCCTTTACAGAAGTTTTATTCAGATAGTAATGGATAACACTGAAAGTGTAAGTCGTACCTCCAGTAAACAAGGTCGAACTACTAGTTATATAGACAATATACCAACTCGATGAAGTTAATGAAACATTTAGACTGTTGTCAGACAGAACTCCGCTGAATGTGTGAGTACTATTTATTGTTAGAACAAATGAAATCTGCGTGTTATTTAATGTTTGTGAAGAACTGTCCACGGTTGCAGTTATAGTCGTACCATTCCCGCTAAGAGCAGGTGAAATTCCTGCGGATTCTACAGTATTTCCCGCTCCATGCGTAAATCCACCCAATATTGTCACAAGAGTTGCGGCAAGAACCACCGTTATTGCTATCAGAAGAATAGTAGCAATTATAGGTGAAACAGCCTTATCTTCTTTATTTATTACCTGTTTCATATTTTTTCCCTTAAATGGAATAAGTAATACTATTATTTAAAATTTGTTTCTCACATATTAACCATTCATAATGCAAAAATTATTTATTCCCAATTTTTTTGTTAAAACCCAAAATTTAATTAAAATTATACGTATTTCCGTACTAATTGTCAGGTATGATTAATGAAGAGACACTCATTGATTTCTTACGTACATTCAAGATACAGTTCTACATTTTCCTGATTCTTTTTCTTATTCTGATTATTGTGAGGGTGGTGAGAGCAAAGGTTGGAAAGGTATATTCAAGGAAAATTATCCTGTATCCACTTCTATACTTGCTCCTTACACTGTATTCATCCATCACTCTTACATTTCAACAGTTTGAGATTTCCATGTCAATATATGTTTTCGGCTTTATCGCGGGATTCATCGTTGGAGATCTATCCGAATTCAAGGACAGAAAAGGAAGGGAACTGTACCAATCTTCGGGATCCGTGGCACTTGCCTGGTCAGTTCTTTTTCTTGTAAAATGGTATTATTACCTTTACAATCCGACAATGCCCTCCTTTTTTGATCCAGTTATCACAGTAGTATTCACATTCCTTGCCGGAATACTACTTGGAGAAAGTGTGGGAATTATGTTCAAGCACTTCCGTTCAAAGTGAATTCTCACTAACGGTGAAAGAAAAACCGAATGGCCATATTTCCTCAGGATTCAACATCTTCAGATCCTCACCTGACTTGAATGCATTTACAGGTGACGACATTGGCTCAACCGCAACCGATCTCCCTTCGGAGTATTCGCCATCATAGATCATCATATACTTTGAATTGGTTGTGTCCATCTCATAAGTATATTTCTCTCCGAGTATCTTTATATGGCCACTGTATTTGAAGAGATCATCAAAATGGCCGGCCTTCTTTTTTCTTATATTCCGGTAGAATTCAAGATAATTTCCAGATGGAAAGTATTCATCCATCTTTATGGATTTAAGTGCCCTTTTTTCAAGAGAAACAGTCCATTCATTACCGACAGCAAAGTATGGATGAAACCCTGGAGATAATGGAGCAGGTTGATCACCATAATTGTGGAAGCGAGCGACCTCACAGAATCTTGAACCTGATATGCATATATGAATGGTGCATCTTACCCTGAAAGGATACTGCCCATCTCTGTACAGATCCGTTTGCATTGTGACTGAACTCTCATCATTTTCAACGATGTCCCACTGCATATCCTTTGCATACCCATGGATCGAATTGCCATCCTTTTCCTTATCAAAGGAATATTCTTTTCCTTCGAAAAAATATGATCCATCCTTGATTCGGTTGGCATATGGGAATAAAGGGGCGATTCCACCATGAGTTTTGTGGCCATCCCCTGATGTTTTGATTATTTCATTGTTCCTGAATTTCACCCATTCAACATAAGCTCCTCGAGGATTGACTTCACAGGAGATATCTTCCGATTCTAATTTCATTCTTCTTCCCAGTCCTGAATAAACCTGATTACCTTAACCTGTGGTTCTTTCCTCTTGACTATTTCATGGAATTCCTTTCCTGTTTCCAATGATTCGTTGCATATTTCAACTGTCTCTTCCAGGGAGAGCAACTTTCGTGAGCCATCCCTCATTATCAGCAGGGCCCTTCCGAGATCTGAACAATCAATTCCCACCCTGGTTCTCCTCCAATATCAGATATAACCCACTTACGTCCTTTATTTTAAGGACATTGCCAACCTCAGGCCTATTAGAACCGTTGTATTTTGCATTCCAGTTGACACCGTCCACCCTAACAACAAGGACGGTACCATTATCCCTGACGACTGTGGCATCTTTTCCAACAAGGCTTTTGGCTCCGGTAACTGATTTTCGCCCTCTTGGATACCAGAGGACAAACCTGTAGAACCACGCCCCAATAAAGAAGAAGACTATTGCAATAAGCACAAATAGAAGATAGGCCGTTATGTTGTTCATGCCATGAGAATTGTTAATTGTTATTAAATCCTATCAGGTAAATTTCCTTTAAATTACACACATAATATTGGATGAAATGCGTATTTGAACATTAACGTAAATATTGATACCAATATATGGCGAATATGTCCCATTGTTACCGAGTTCCAGGATTATTTTTAAAACTGTAAGGTTTTCATCTTTTTAATAATTTAATCCTGCGTTGAAAATCTGCCATTCTGGGAATGATACATCAAACTCATTAAGCCACCAAAGATTGAAAGAAAGAATCCGATGGCCAGCCCCCCCTCGGTGTCCAGCAAAGAAAGCAATGAACCAAGTATAACTATGGCCCCTGCAATTCTGTTCAACCTCTCCCTGAACCACATGGCAAGTCCACCTGCGATTTCCATAATGGCTGGAATTATCCCGCCAATCATTATCAAAATAATATTACTTTCCGAGATTTGCTTTCCTATTATTATCAAATCCAGTATAATAACTGCAACAATCATAGTGATTATGCCGCCGATTATGCTAATAACTGCGGCATCCCTATTCCTGTTGAATACAGAAAAGTACGATAAGAATTTCTTTACCTTTTCCTTGTTTACCATTTCCTATCACTTAGTCAGCTTATTCATTCTATTTATAAGAGCGAAAAAATCTATGGTTGTGTTTATGTTTCTCACCTGTTTGCCCTTCACGTCCATGGTGAAGAACAGTTCTTCGCCAATCCTTTCCGGATCAGAGAAGAAATAACTCAACCCGCAGAAAAGGCCATCCGATAACAATGTTACTATTCCCTTCCCCTTTGTTCTGGCAAATTCAATAAATTTCCTAATTACGTCTGGTTTTTCTATAAAAAGATCAGCTGCCACGGTTAAAATTGGATACCTGTCTATTCTTTTAAGAGAATAATTCAAATCCTCAGAATATCCATTGCCTTCTGTTTCAATTATCTTATAAGTATTTTCAAACACCTTTTTGGTTATAGTTGTTTTTGGAGAGACTGCAATGTATATTTCGTCAGAATAGGACGAAAGCATTGAAAGATTTCTGCCTATGAGTGTCTGCCCCTGAACAAGCAGGATACCCTTATCAGGAAAATCCATCCTTGAACCCGTTCCACCTGCCATTACCAGAATACGGAATGGTGGCTCACTTTTTTCCATAGGGGAATATCCATGTTACCTTTTTAACCATTCTCATTTCACACAGTTTTCTTAGGGATTCCCTGTCCTTTCTGTCCTCCTCAGTAAGTGGAGAAACGAGTGCATACAGGGTGAATACATAATTATGAACCTGGCTTCCAGGTGGACAGGGACCACCATAACCGAACTTTCCAAAATCATTCTTCAACTGTATCCAACCCTCAGGAGTC
This sequence comes from Thermoplasmata archaeon, assembly GCA_021826835.1. The sequence goes on from JAKAYH010000075.1 coordinate 5,225, forward strand.
TTTTCAGATTTTTCCACGTTCTCATGAAGGGATGTCAGCGATGGTGATATGCCGGTGATCACCCAGTGAACGAAATTTCCCCTTGGGGCGTCTGGATCATCCAGAAACAGAACAAGTTCCTTTGACGATGATGGGGAATCCTTCCATTTTATTTCTGGAGAGATGTTCTCTCCCTTGCATGTATATCTGTCAGGAATCCTGTCTCCATATTTTATTGAATCGACCTGAAGCTCAAATGTCATGGAAGTGAATTATATCAAGGGTTAATATTCTTTAGGATTGGGAAGATGCTATTACTCTTTTTGAACTTTTCAGGAATGAAGGGCTCATGGAAAAGAACCATAGGGCAGTTACAAAGGTGAGTACAGATATAATCAGCCAGAATATGGAAGCATCCTTATAAAAAAACTGCAGCAGGCCAAGGCCTACAATGGTACCTGCAATTCTTCCTGAACTCGTGATGAATGAATACTTTCCCACATAATCTCCTCTCTGGGATTCGGGTGCAACTTCCATAAGTATTGTCTGGGTCGTAGGCGACGAGAAATCCTCCCCGATGGTGATCAATCCCATAATGAACAGAAATGCATACTCTCCAGAGAATATTACAAGGAGAAGGAACGATATGCCATACACCATGGTACCAAAGGCACGCCAGATCATCACGTTGCTCTTTTTATTCATCAGCCTAAAGATTGGTACTTGAAGTAGCACAACTAGTAAACCATTGAGACTGTATATTATTCCAACAGTGATTATCTGAATATTCCTTATATCAAATATATAGAGAGTGAAAGCGGGTCCGGTCTGTCTGATGGCAAAACCAAATAATATGCCAGCAAGTGTGAACATGATGAGGAAAGAATTGCTTGAAAATCTTATGGAATTATCCTTATTTATATCCTTCTTCGCTCTGACGCCAGAAAATGTCTCACCAACAGCCACATAAAGAAGAATGCCTTCAAGGGCGCTGGTAATTCCTGCGATCAGAAATATCCACTGAAAACCATATACGGCCAGAAAAGCACCCATCATTGGGCCTATGGCTGCTCCCAGATTTGCAAATACCCTTACATAGGTGTATCCTGCAAGCCTTTCACTTGCTGCTGTAAGATCTGCGACTGATGCCTGAATTGCAGGAAACTGAAGTGATGCCAGAAACATTGTGGAAAGCCAGAATATAACCATGTATACAATACTGTGGGAATATCCAACCGCCCAGAACAGTGCAACATAAGCAATTGCCGTAAAAAATGGAATTACCTCAAGGAAAAACTTTCTGCCAAATCTGTCTGACCATGGACCAGAAAAATACTGTATGACTGCCATTACTGCGGTTGCGCCTGCAGTTATTATTCCCGTCTCCAGAAGACTCAGCCCGTAAATGTTCACAAAAATAATGGGAAGAAATATGAAGGTTGACATCCTTCCCACCACTCTTATAAATCTTGCAACGCTGAGATAAAAGACCTTCCTGTCCATTTAATGTGGCCGATTTCTCAGTAAGTATTAAACTGTTCTAAAAATTTTACTAACTGTGTCCCGGCCAAATATGCCTGACATATTTTCGATTTCATTGGAATCTGGTTTAGAAGGCATTACAATGGCGTATGGGCTTTTCAGATCCTTCATAAGAAGATCATCAATGAAATCCAGCGTTACCTTTTCGTCGTTCCATCCAAGCCGCTCCAGCGATATGGCCGGCCTACCCTTAAGGAAATTCACACTTGCCTTCTCCTGCATCTTTTCAAGCGTTTTAAGAAGTGTTTCAGAATCCATATTTTTGCCATTGTCAATATCAACCAGAAGTGTTGTGTGGAGACCGTATCCCATATTTGACAGTATTTTCCTGATCGGGCTTACCGGTACAAAATTATCGTATATCCTTGGAATGGAAACGATAATTCCCGTTCTGTATGATGAAAGCCCTGTTCTACCGGCCACAGCGCCCGTGATAGATGCATTCTCATATATTCTGTACCCTATGCCTCTGGCCCTGCACTGATTCACAATTGCGTTATGTGTGGTTGACGTGAATGGATCTCCGGAAACTATCAGAGATACGTTCTCAAAGGAATTGTTCAGGAACGAGAAATTTTCCACCTCTTCCCTTTTTAATGGAATTATCTCCCTCCCTGTTATCTCTTCCATTTCCTTTTTAAAATTACTTTCAAAAATGGATGTGTACGAATCAATATATATGACATCACTTCTCTTAAGTACCTGACTTTCTTCGAGGGTTATACTTTTTGCACCTCTAAGGCCAGAGCCGATCAGATTCAAATTCATTGAAGATCTTCCTGGAGTCTGACAAGCTCATTTAATTTAGCCAATCTTTCGCCACCAATCGTACCACTTTTAATGTACTCTGATCCGAAGGCGATTGACAGATGAGCTATGAAATCGTCGGTTGTCTCTCCACTTCTGTGGGATATTACATTCTTCATCGATGCCTCTGTGGCAGCCTTCACAGAATCCCATGTGTCACTTAAGGTGCCTATCTGGTTTACTTTGATGAGAACTCCATTTGTTGCCTTTTTAGCAATACCCTCCCTTATCCTCTTTACATTTGTTGTATAAAGGTCATCCCCAACGATAAGACATCCCTTACCGATGGCCTTTGTTATCTCAGCGTGGCCTTCGAAGTCCCTCTCATCCATAGGATCCTCAATATATTTAAAACCAAATTCTTTGTGCGCTTTAATCATATAGTCAATCTGCTGATCTCTGGTCAATTTTTCCTTCTTATACACATATTTCCCATCCTCAAAATATGTGGAGGCTGCTGCGTCCATGCCCAGATATATCTTTATCTTCCTCTCCCGGGAAATCTCATCTGCGGCCTGTTTCAATATTTCCATGGCTTTGACATCATCAATGGACAGAACCCATGCCCTTTCGTCTCCTACCCCTATGCTTATGTCTTTGAATATTCCCTTTGCAATCTCCCCGATTTTCTTATGCACTCTAGCGTTTATTTCGATTGCCTCCAAAAAATTCTTAGCGTCGTTCGTCACCAGAAATTCCTGTATTGTGGTTCCGTTGATTGCATGTTTTCCCCCACCAATAACATTTCCAATTGGCTTCGGAAGACTGCCTCTGAAGTTGCCGCCTGCATATCTGTATAAAGGTATTCCGAGATGATTGGCAACGGCCTTTGCGACTGCAATTGAAAGGGCTGTTGACACATTGCCTCCGATTTCAGAAAAATTATTAGTTCCGTCGATGGCCTTCAG
>JAKAYH010000076.1 GCA_021826835.1 Thermoplasmata archaeon
TGGATTTCAATGCCATATCGCGTATCATATATAGGGAGTGTTCTTTCATTATCATCATCTGATTATAACTATATTGTTAATGTACAATGACAATGCGGTCTATTAAAGTTAATCTCTCCTCACTGGTCCTGACCTTGTAGGCATACGGCATCGTGAGAACATTAAAGGGTGACAGATAATTCTTGAATGCTTGTGTTATGCCAACTGGTACTCTTGGCTTAGTTCCCTTCAACATCTTGTTAGCTCCCACAGCATAAACCCCTTTTCAGCTTTCTCAATAGTGGGAATTGCCAAAATGGCAAAGGTTTAAGGGTATCTTCCAGCATTTCCAAGTGGGACTATGTCCAGAGTCTATTCATAATCGAAATAGGATTCAAGCCTCCCATATTTAGAATTGGGAACAACCCTCGAACCGAGCCAGGGCTTTACATTAAGGTATAGGTCTCAATGGGTTCTCTATCGTCCACAAAGCATCAATGAATCACGAGTGATATTCCACTCCCAATATTGTGTAAAGAACATTTTAATATAAGCAGTAGATATTAAATTTAAAGGAAGAGAATGCAAGTAAATATTGAGGGTAGTAATTTATTAATTGTTAGGGCAGAAGTAACTTTGGTCTCATGTAAGGAGACAAAAGTTGACACAATGGGGGAGTTAGAGCGTGAATAAACGGTGTGCATTAGTTACGGGCCCATCAGGATTCGTCGGCTTGTCGCTTATACCGCGATTAAGTGAAGAATTTGATAAAGTAGTTGCTGTTTATCACAATGACCCTCTGCCATATAAAATTAGTAATGTATCACAAGTTTCGTGCGATCTTTCAAGTTTCGAACAAATTGGAGAAATCATTTCGAATGAAAAACCCAGCGTAATCTATAATTTATCAGGAATTTTGTCGGATGAATGTATGAGAGATCCTATTAGATGCTTTAACGTAAATGTATTTGGAACCCAAAATCTTCTGGAATTATCGCGCAGAAATGATGTTGAACTCTTAGTACAAATGAGCAGTTTATCAATTTTCCAAAAAGGAATGAAGGAACCTGTAAACGATGATTCTCCGCTGCTATTGCCTAAAGAGCCGTACGGAGCTAGCAAACTTTATACTGAGGCCCTTTCTAATGCTTATTACTATACATACGGTCTTGACACGGTGTGTTTAAGATATGCTTGGATTTATGGTCCGGGTCGAAAAAGAGGAGGAACTTCTTTTGCGAGTAAATTCATAGAGGACGCCTATTATAAAGGTGAATTCACCTTACCAAAGGCAACAGGTGATTGGATTTATATAAAAGATGTTATCAATAGTTTATTGCTTGTAACGAATTCGTCAAGAAAGAGACGATCTTATATTATCAAAGGAGACACTAAGAAGACGGAAGATGCCTACAAAATACTATTAAAATACTTGCCGAATGCCAAGGGTAAAATGATTGCATTAGAAGGAGATTCTCCAGCAACTAATTGGGTTGAAAGGGTAGATGATAAGGCAGCGAGATTAGAACTTGGGTGGGCTCCTGAGTTCTCTCTTGAAAAAGGGATATCAGATTTCATTTCTTACTTAAGAAATTCTATAAATTAATCTTCCGAGTTGACTTTCCGCAGTCGGGAGGTCCAAAATAACTGAATGTTCTAGAACGATTAGAATACCTAAAGCATTAACGCCACCATGGATCGTGATTGGAAGTACAACCCACCTAAGGGGATCAGGTGAGAAGGAACCGCACTGTAACGTTGAATCGGTTCTGAGTGAGACAAAATTAGTTACCAAGGTTGGAGAATGTGCAGAAAATAAGGAACACCAAATTTATGAATAGTTTTCCACATTGGTAACGATAAACTTTTCCTTAGATAGTTCCAGCATGCTGTCCCACACACTTTCTTTACCAAATCCACTTTTCTTAGAACCCCCAAATGGTGCCCCATCCCATCTCAGCCTCGTGTGGTCGTTTATCATAACTGTCCCCGCATCGATAGCCTGTGCAAGTTTGTATCCCCGACCAAAGTTTGTTGTAAATATAGAAGCATCCAACCCATATTCCATTTCATTGGCTCTTTCCGTAACCTCTTCAGTTGAATTAAAGGGCACCACCGGTGCAATTGGATAGAAAGTTTCTTCTTTCATGCATAGGGCCTGATTACTCACGTCAACCGCAATGGTCGGCTCCACAAAAAAGCCTTTTCCCTCCAATTTTCCTCCACCCAGAAGTATTCTTCCACCCCTTTGCTTAGCATCGGCAACAACGGAAATGAAGCTTTCAACGGCCGACTTATTTATCAAAGGGCCAATATCGGTTTTCTCATCCAAAGGGTCCCCAACAATCATTCTTTTTGTTGCCTCGACAAAAGCCGCATTAAACTGATCATAAATGGACTTTGAGACAAAGAACCTCTTTCCTGCATTACAGTATTGCCCTGCATAATCGAACCGTGCAAACGCGGCAAATTTAGCTGCTTGTTCTACATTAGCATCATCCAGCACTATAAACGGATCTGAACTGCCAAGTTCCATAACGAATCGTTTACCATTTCCAGCTGCCCTAGAAGCTATTTCTAAACCAACTTTTGATGATCCAGTGAATGAAATTCCTTGTATTCCTTTGTGATCAGTCAGTAAGCGCCCTATCTTGGACGATTGCCCGGTCAAATAATTAATAGTTCCAGGCGGGAAGCCACTTTCAAGCAATATCTTCAAAAGCCTGAAAATTGTTAAAGGTGCTGATAAGCTGGGTTTTACTACTACCGTGTTCCCTACTGCCAGGGATGGTGCAATTTTCTGTGCTACGGAAGCTGGTGGAAAATTGAACGGAGTTATGGCCAGAACAACCCCAATGGGCTCACGCACAGTTAATCCAATTCTTGAACGGTTCCCACCAGGCCAAATGAACTGGTCAAGGCGTATGTTCCTCCCTTCCAGAGCTTTTCCCGCATAACCTGCAGTGAGTTCAAAGGTATATGCTGTTCTTTCGATCTCAAATCTAGAGCTCTTAATTGGTCTGCCTACTTCACTGGACATTATAACTGAAAGTTCATCTATATGTTTTCGGATCTCCGAAGCAGCTTTCAATAGCAGATTTACCCTCTCTGACAAAGCGAGTTGGCTGAAAGTGGTCAAAGCTTTTCTTGCTTCTCCCACGGCTTGTTCAACATCTTTCTCACTAGCTAATGAAACTTTGTCCACAATCTGTTCATTGGACGGGTTAATCACTTCATATGTGGATTCTTTGCCATCTTTCAGCACCAATTCTTTCCCAATTATTAGAGGAATCGTCATATTATCCCTGCTTTACTTCTACGACCCACCTGTAGCTCCTTCCACAGTAGAGATATCCGCATCACCTATGAGTTCTTTATCAGCTTCATCCACATCACCGAATTTGATTGGGTCCCAACGGATTAAGAGGGTGATAATCAATGATATCAGGGGCGCTATGGATATATAGAGTATTGCGTGGTAGGTACCAACCATACCTTCCAGAAGTGGGAATGAAAAGAAGCCGATTATGCTACCCACTCTTATCATGGCTTGGGTAAAACCCGCACCCGCACCGCGAATTGAAGTTGGGTAGGAAAGGGCACCCATTGTCATGCCCTGTGAACCCTGCCCAAACGAATGGAAGAATACAAAGAGGGCTAGCAAAATAGATGCAACTATGGCTGAAAGCGTATTTCCGTATATTCCAAGGAATAAAAGAATTAAGAAAACAGGCACCAAGCCAGTTATAGCGAGTTTTCTCAGTCCCACTCTCTGTGTTAGGAAACTCTGTGACGTACCGCCTACTATACCTGCAATATTTAGTAATGCTGTAGCGCCTATGCCTAGAAGGTAGTTACCACTGAAAAGCGCCAGGAGAATAACTGGAAGATAGAACCCAACAGCGAAATATTCAAGGCTTTGCTCCATAGCAATAGTAACTGATAGGGCAGTCCTCTTTCTATAAACTGGATTGAAGAGCATTTTATATTCTGCTTTTGGGTGACTTGCTGCCGCAAATTTCTCTGGGAGTTTGATATCAGTAATCCCCAGTTTATCCAGTAACTTCTCTATATCTGCCTTTGAACCCCTGACAAATGTCCACAGTGGACTCTCGCCCATGTACTTGAATCTTAATAAGATGATGATAAAGGCAGGAATTGCGCCTATTCCTATCACCCATCTCCAAATGTTAAGCCCGAAAACAGCATAATTTGAGAACATTCCAAACGCTATGGCATAAACCCCTACTGTGGCAATATACCATGTTGACTGCCACATATTCACATTTTTCCCCTTTGAGTTAAGCCGAGAATATTCCGCTATCAGAGATAAGGATACTGGGAAATCGATACCCACACCAATACCCATTAGAACTCTAAATCCCATAAGCATAGGCAGATTTATTGAAAGTGCAGCCCCAATTGAGCCGATAACAAATAGAACCAAATCCAACAGGAACATTTTTAATCTGCCAACTGAGTCTATTAACCTTCCTCCAACCAACGCCCCAAATAAAGCACCGAATGCCATAGCTGCTGTTAGGAAGCCCACTTGTGTAGCTGTCAAGTGTAGGAGTGATTCTAATTGAACCACACCTATGCCGATGCTGCCAAAGTCATAGGCATCGATTAAGGTGCCACCGAGAGCCAACACTATTGTTGCGAGACCTATCGTAGGAATAATATTTCCGTTGTTGATGAGGTCAACCAGATCCTTTCTAGTCTTTACTTCATAAGTCATTTTTAGCCACCTTCCGATAAAATTTTAATATTGCGCCTGAATCCTCTTTTCCGAAACCAAAGTTGCTAACTATTTTGTATAAATTGTATATAATGGCAGTTATAGGAATTGGAAAGTCATACAGTCTCGCAAGATCCAAGCCTAGGCCCAGATCCTTAACAGTGTAATCCAAAGCAAATCGTTCTGCAAAATCATCCTCCACAAAGAGTTTCAACCGGATGTCTGATTGATATGATTTTCCACCCGTCTCATCCAGCGCTTTTCTAAATACATCGGGGTCCAACCCCACTGCCCTTGACAGGGCATATCCTTCTGCCAGGATGGCAAGGTTTCCCATGCCAACAAGGTTGCTTATTATTTTGAAAGCTATGCTCTTTTCAACTTCACCGAAATAGAAAATGGAAGAACTCATTTTTTCTAGGATTTCTTTACTCTTGTGGAATGTATCAGGATTCCCACCCACAAATAAAGGTGATTCTCCAGCTTCAGCTTGAAGTGGTCCTTTTCCAACGGTTACTGCAAGGAACTCACAGCCTTTCTTTCTTGTATCACCTTCGATGTTAAGGCTAGTTGTTGGATCAATCGTGCTCAGGTCAAAAAATATTGCCCCTGGTTTTACGAAATTAAGTATCCCTTCCCGACCTAGATAAACATTCCTAACTGCGGCGGGATTGGGAAGACTTGTCAGGATGTAATCTGCGTTTCCCACAACATCACCAATAGTATTACCGGAAATACCTCCAACGCCTACCATCTCAGAAACGGCTTTCTCAGATATGTCGTAAACTTTAACTGTATAACCTTTTTTCAAGAGGTTTTTACCAAAACCGCTGCCCATTTTCCCGAGTCCTATTAAGGCTATGACGGGACCATTGTCAGGCACATCTTTAACCATATCAAAGTTACTCTCTTCTGCTATTTAAATACTCTGTTGTCAGTACTATGTATGGTATTTTTTATGATAGGTTTCGTTGGGAAGCTTTTTATAGTAGATTTTACTCTAATTATTATGCAGACTAAGTTTTTAGTGCACACAGATAAGGATTTTGTTGGTGTTGCTACATACGACCTTAAAAGGGCAGAAAATGTGGAAGGAGTTTTTCTTGATGACAACCACACCTTGGACTTGACTGCCATAGATGATATTCCTCTCGGACATAAGATAGCTTTACGGGATATTGCCATGGGCGAAAAGGTCATAGAGTATGGAGAGCCTATTGGAGTAACTACAAGTCATATCCGCAAAGGTGCACATGTTCATATTCACAATATAAAGTCTATGAGGTGGTGAAATGGTGAATTTTAAAGGATATGAAAGAGAGAATGGTAGAATCGGAGTGAGAAATCACGTTCTTATAATACCGTTAGATGATTTATCGAACAGCGCTGCAGTTGGAGTGGAGAACTTAATATACGGAACCAGGGCCGTGCCCCACCCCTATGGCAGATTACAGTTTGGGGAAGATCTTGACCTCATGTTTAAGACACTTTCAGGTTTTGGAAAGAATCCCAATGTTGCTTCGGCGATTGTTATTGGAATTGAGGATAAGTGGTCATCAAAGGTCGCCGACGAGATTGCGAAAACCGGCAAGCATGTCGAGACCGTTAGCATTGAGGGGAACGGTGACATCAGGACCGTTGAGAAGGCATCTCGACTGGCACGGCACATGGTACAGGATGCATCAGAAAAACATAGAAAGGAATTCGATGTTTCTTCACTTGTTGTAAGCACGAAGTGTGGTGAGTCTGACACAACTTCGGGTCTTGCTTCCAATCCTACGGTCGGAGTGACTTACGATATGCTGGTCGACGAGGGAGCAACTGTAATATTTGGGGAAACTTCCGAACTCACAGGGGCGGAACATCACATAGCCCAGAAGATACCTGACTCCTCACTCAGGAAGAAATTCCAGAAGATATTCGATGATTATCAGGCAGAGATAATGAGTCATGGGGCCAATCTTCTGGGATCTCAGCCCACAGAGGGGAATATTAAAGGAGGTCTATCCACTATTGAGGAAAAGGCATTCGGAAATGTTCAGAAGGCCGGAAGTAGGCCCGTTACAGGTGTTCTTGACTATGCCGAGGAGCCGAAGAACAAGGGCTTGAATTACATGAATACATCGTCCGCAGCGGCTGAGGCAGTAACGTTATTTGCGGCTTCTGGTGCTGTAGTTCACATATTCACAACAGGACAGGGCAATATAATTGGTAATCCCATTGAGCCCGTGATCAAGATCTCTGCAAATCCCAATACTGTTAGAACAATGAACGAACACATAGATCTGGATGTCTCTGGCCTTCTCAGGTTTGAATATGATCTAAAAGAGGCTGGTAGAATGTTGCATGATCTCACGCTGAAAACTGCCTCCGGCCGCCTCACGGCAAATGAAATACTTAAGCACTACGAATTTGCACCCACAAAATTATACATATCAGCATAATTTGATAAATATGGCAGAAATAAGCGAAACGGGCGAATTTCGTTCCAGCGATGATAACAGAAACGGCGAAAAAATCCCGCTTTCCCTCAAAGCATATGACCTGATCATGAATATGATCTTGACGGGACAGCTCCGCATGGGGCAGTCTATTACAGAAGATATGCTAAAAAATCACTTGGGGATGAGTAAGACGCCCATTCGTGAAGCCATCATTTCCCTTGAGAATGATGGGATAATTTCCAAAATGGGGCGTTTCTATAATGTTGTTTATCTGACAAAGGATCAGATCAATGAGATCTATGAATTCAAAGTTGAGCTTGAGGCTCTCGCTGCTTACTATGCCACAATGAGAATGTCGGCATCAATGAAAAGGAACTTGAAACAAATCAATGACAAGATAACAAAAATGTCTACTGATGATGCAGACCCCATCACTCTAGCTAATCTGTCCGGAAAGCTCCACGCACTAATAGCCAAAGGTAGCGGCAACTCATACATTGAGAAAGAGATCAACATGCTTCGCCTCAGGCTAAGGATCGTCAGGATAACAATTTTCACAAGCGCCGGCCGGCGAACAGAAGAGAAAGAGGAACATGAGGTCATTACCCAGGCAATCTTGGGAAATGATCCCATGAAGGCTGCAGAGGCAATGCGAAAGCATCAGATAGGTGTATGGGAATATGTTAGGAATGAGATAGTTCCAAAGCTTTACTATTAGTGGTTAGGATGGTTAATTTTAAAATTGAAGTGATAAAGGGAGGTATTCCACTCAGCCTGACAAATCCGCGTCAGAAATGGACAGGTCAATGGAGCTTCCAAGTCTATGCAAAGGCACAAGCCTCCAATATAGCTGGCTGGGGAGAAGCACTTCCTGCTGCATTGAATTCCATTGGTGCTTACTCAGAAATGATTTTGGACTATTCGAAAATTATAGAAGACTCTGATCATCATGATATCCGGGGAATTTGGGAGAAAATGTCCAGAGCTTCATTCTCTGGCGGATATGGAGTTACTTCTGGTGCCATGTCTGCAATTGATATTGCACTCTGGGACCTCAGGGCTAGAGAACTTGGACTCCCACTGGGTTCCATGCTAGGAGGGGGCTCAGGGAAAGCCAGAAGGTATGCTTCTTTATCACGCTATGATAACCCCAACGAAACACTACAGGTTGTGAGGAATCTCCTTGAAGATGGTTTCAAAATGATAAAACTTCACGAGAATCGTACTGACACACTGGCTACCTTGAGCCCC
>JAKAYH010000077.1 GCA_021826835.1 Thermoplasmata archaeon
TCCGATCTAAAGGATTCCAGAAGATAGTATTCCGTGCTTGGCAGTGATATTCCTCCCTGAACAATGTAAAAAGCGTAGATGTCACTCTTCTTCATGTCTCCATAAGATTCGTAGGAGAACATTGGTCCTATCCCCATCCTGTGCATTTTTGATACGGAAGTTATTAAGTCATCCCTGTCCTTGATATTATTGATTATGTCAAGAAGCGGTTCAATAGGTTTGAATCTTAATTTCTCAAGTAGATCGGTATTCATTGCGGAAAGATAGAAATCGGCAAGTTTTCTCTCCTCACTATTTTCCTGGAATTCATCACTTAAAGCACATTTCTCAAGAATCTTTCCTAGTACATATCTGTTGTATTCAATGAGCTCGGTAGAGGATCCCCATTCAACTTTATCCTCAGGAATCTCATTGATGTCATCCCATTTTCCACAGGAATAGCGATAAAAATTCCTGTCGGGGGAAACTGATCGGTCCATGAAATCAACAGAGAATCTTGGCATTTCAGGAAAATCGCTGTCATTTATTTTCTCTATGGCTCCTCTTATTTCGCTTCTTTTCATTATAACAGGACAGTATCATTGGTTATTTATTTTTGTGAATATCAATCTCAACATAATATTCTAAATTAATGTATATACATAACTCAAAAATATCAATGTTCAAATCTGGAAATTCCAGGAATCACACAAAATGCCACGTTGCTCAATCGTTCAGGTTCAAAAAGTCAAGATCATGATTACAAAAATTTTTGAAAAGTAATCTTTTCAGTCGTAGCCACAACCGCACTGTATTGATTCAACCTCGCTCTCATGTTCCGCTCCGCATGAAGGACATACATGCCTTCCAAACTCTTCACATACTGTTTCCATATTTTTTCATCAATATATATGATATAAGGTTTGTCGTAGTAAGTTTCGTCATTTGTGTGGTTTTGGATCAAATTGTTGTGGTAGAGTGGCGACTCAGTATAGACAGCGTTTCTGCACTCATTTTATTATTGGCATCAGACATCCGAATCATGAAGTTTATCATTTATAATTTATTTTTATAAGTAAGAGATACAAAATGACGAGGCTATTTAAACGAAATAAAAATTTATAATATGACAAATCGACAGATGACTAATTTCAGAATAAGAGGTTATCTGGTTGTCGTTCCAGTGGAAACTCAGATTCGGAAAATCTTGAAACACCGGTGTAAAAAAAATTGGTGATTTGGAAAAAATGATAGATGCACTCACTCCCCGACTTTTTCCTGCCACATCCTGTCAATCATCATATCCTTGTTTGTCAGGAAATTCACGGTGTTATACCACGCATATATCCATATGATGTTCAACGCCAGTGCAATAAAGCCAAACAACCATAGAAGATCACTCTCACCGGTTAAGGCCATTATCTTCAGGGTAGAGATTGAGAAAAGGCCGAGCGGGAAACCATAGGCCCAAACGCTCATGCTACCCTTGGAAGGATGGCTCAGTATTATGATTCCAACAACCAGGAAGTTCCAGACTTCAAATCCCCAGAGGAACAGGGAGAGTATACCGGCAGTTGAAGACGAGATGTAAAAGATATGAAGGCCATTCAGAGATACCAGCGCAAGAATATTTATCACTGTAAGACTTGCAATTCCCACTGGGAGCATTGTTGTCGGGAGGGTCTGGTGGTTCTTATTTGCAACATGTCCTGCAAGTGCAAGGGAACCTATGAAGATATAGAGCATAAAGAAGATGCCCAGTCCAAATATTGTCAGGAAATAGATCGAACGGGCCACGCTTCCACCATAATACTGTATAAGATCTGGCCCCAGGAATATGCTCGTGCCAATTGCAAGGGGAGGAATCACTATAGCATAGTTCATTTCTCGCGGCTCAATTTTTTTGGTGTATAACCTGAATCCAAGGAGAACACCAAGCAGTAAGGCAATGGCATAGTCAACAACATAATTCAGCAGTGAAAGTTCAGCTCCGGTTGAGGAGATGCCAAAGAAATAGATCAACTGTGCATTAGAAACAAAGCCAACTATGGGTATTATTGCAATAAAGCTCAGTCTTGTCAGGCTGTTCCAGTGCGAAAACGTCCCATCCCTGTATGTAATTGCTCTTGCTATCCACAGGACAAGAACCACCAGGAAAATGGAAATTCCGAGAAAAGTGAATATCTCACCAACTATATTATACGGACTATAACCTGTCTGACCGAACATAAGGATATACACTTCAGCCAGTGCAAGTGTTGCGATGGGTATTCCAAACCATTCTGAACCTATTAGGGATAGATTACTATTTGCCACATCTTTCACCTTATTTTCTTCCTCTCGGGTTTACCATCATCTTCAGTATATCAATGGAGGATGTGAGTGCCTTATTCCCGGTTATAAAGCGTGAAACTGCTATTGTATCAACCACTTCATCAATTTTTCCACCAGAGTTGAAATACGCATTCAGATACACACTGGCGCAATCCGGATCTCTTATAGAAATGCTGATGCCATAAGCAATCAGAAATACATATTTCTTCTCTATCTCAAAAGGTGAGAGCAGAAATGTCTTTTCCCTTATATGCTCGTTCAGGAGGTCAAAGGAGATTTTTGAAAGAATTTCAAGATTTTCCGGTGGATTTTCAAATCCATTTGTTTTCGCTATATTCTTGAGTATGTTTTCAACCTCTGAACTCTGAGCATCTGAGCCTGAATGTAATGCGAATATGGAAGCAGTAGATTTCAGCGCTGAGAGAGTGGAGGACATAAGGGCCATCTTTCCGATTTTAATGACATCAAGAATTTCATTATCAGTAGCTCCAAGATTCCTTGCTAGTTCGAAATGAACTTTTGATGAGTCCTTCTGCCCGTTTGCAATGGCCACTCCAAGAGCCACAAGTGCAAGCATCTTTTTTGGAATGGACTTCCTCCCAAGATATAACGCCATGTTTTCCCTGAATTGCTCATCTGATAATTCAGGATTCAATATTCCCAGTATCTCCACCAGCTCTGGTGTTTCTCCTATTGCGTCTTTTGCAAAGCTGTCTATTTTCTTCAAGTTATCAGTCATATTTTGCAATGATTGTCTTCAATATAGTCTATTCTCACAAAAATTTGGGAAAAAGTAATAGATTACCAAAAATTATTAACTTAACAACCTATAAAACCGCGATAGAAACACGTTGATGAATTCCAAATTCATTGAATTTCGTCCAGGACAACCTGCAGATCTATGTCATAAATTCCAAATTGAGGCAGCTCCTTTCTTGCATACTCCCTTATTTCAGAACAATCTTCTCCCAGGATCTCCATTACAAATCTTCTCTGTCCCGTTGTTATAATTGTTCTCTTGATTCGGCTTTGAGTTCTTGCAAATTTCACTATCTTATCGATCATCTCTGCCGGTACATTAAACGATAGAAATGCCCTGCAATGCATACCAATACTTGGAAAATCGACTTGTGCCTTGCATCCTTTTATTACCCCCCTTTGCTTTAGAAGTATAATTCGATCTCTTACTGTCCACAAGCTTTTGCCGGTCTCCTTTGAGATTTCATCGTAAGACTTTGAGCAATCCTCTTCCATAATTTCTATAATCTTGATATCCAGTGCATCTATCTTGAACTTCTTCTCCCCATTTACGCTCATCCTATCTCACCGTTATATGTGCAGTATCCTCCGCAAAGATCCATCGTATCATCATAACTATGAAGCTCCCAAATTTCCTAGAATCATCCCATGCAGATTATATGGCCGATCGATCCCTTTCATTTTGCTTTTTTCTATATTCAATTTTGCATATCCCCTATCATTTTGCATACATTTCAGGTAGCCATCAACCAATATCAGCAGACGGTCTTGCGTTTCGCACCCTAATGTTTGATCAGATATTTTCATTCAATCCTATATATTTTTTCTTCGTACTGTTCTTCCTGAAACCGAGAAACGCAAGATCAATGTTTTCCGACCCAATATTTTATGACACTATCATCCCTCACTGATTGGATTCAGTAATACACCAAAACACGGTGCCAATAATGTTCAGGATAGATTCACTGTACATTTTCCTCAATTCCCTTCTATTGAAAGATTCTCAAAAGTTTAAGCATTTTTGAAGACGTGTACATATAGGATAGATAATATGAAATCATAGGGAATTCCGCGTCCTATTGTTATATTTGCAGACACAGTACTTACTGAAACAGACGTGATCCTCCATGGAGATACTAATCAAGTCATGGGACTGATCCTGGCAAATTCAAAGTATTAAGGTACCACAACTTTCTGGTTAAAAGTTGTCACGGAAACAGATTCCATAAATCATAACACTCAATCGTAAACATATTGTTCAAAAAAGTCAAGACACACCTCAAGGGCGATAAATCAAACCAGCACTTAAACGGAAGCCATTATGCCGTGAGCCGGGATTGAACCAGCGACCTCCAGATCTTCAGTCTGGCGCTCTCCCTACTGAGCTATCACGGCCTAACATGAGAATAGCCTCCAAATACTCTCGCTTTATTTAACATTTGCGAGATTTACCAAATTTTTCAATGAATCCAACTCAACATCTTAAATTTTTACGCAGACAAAATAGCTCACTCATGATGCAAAATATCCAATCGATATGCTCTCTGCATCAACAAGACTCAACGATTTTTTCGGTTTCATATTGATACAATAAATGATTTATTCCAATTTGTATTAATAGGTTATGCTACCGGGAAAGATGAATTCAAGAGAAATGAGAAGAATGATGCAGCAAATGGGAATAAAATCAACAGAGATGACTGACGTTAAGAGGATAGTCATGGAGGCTGGGCCCAAGAAATATATTATTGAAAATCCACAGGTTATTTCAATAGAGGCCCAGGGTCAGAAATCATTTCAGATAACGGGAAATATCAAGGAGGTACAGTCTGCATCTCCGAAAGCAGAAGAGGAAAAAAAGGAGGAATTTCCAGAATCAGATATAAGACTGGTAATGGAACAGACTGGATGTACAAGAGAAAAGGCTATAGAATCCCTGAAAGCAAGCGAAGGAGAGCCCGCAGATGCTATAATGCATATAATATCCCAGAGTCAGTAGTGCAGGTTCCAGTAAAGTGAATTTATGGGAAATGACAGTTCAAAAATAGACTTTGACTATATTCTTAAGAGATATCTTCCTGACCAGAATGAGAAGAGGTTCAAGGAACAACTTTCGGAGGAAATAATCAGGGAGGTCAATAGAAAATTAAAGGAAGATGGAATTGACGGTGATTCAATTCTCGTTGGTTCCCAGTCCAGAGGAACTGAGCTCAGGAACAGTGATCTTGACATTTTTATAAGATTCTCGAAAGCATATTCCAAGGAAGAAATGGAAAAAATTGGGGTGAATATAGGTTTTGATGTGCTTCCTGATGGGGTTGCAAAATATGCAGAGCATCCCTACGTATCTGGAAAGTTACAGGGAGTCAAGATTGACATTGTCCCCTGCTACAAGGTTGAAATGAACTCAACAATAATATCATCTGTAGACCGGACCCCACTTCACACTGTATACATGAGAAAAGTCATGGATGAGAAAATGAGAAAGGAGTCTGTTCTTCTCAAACTTTTCATGAAGCGACAGGGAATTTATGGCTCAGAACTTAAAACCTCCGGGTTTTCAGGATATGTCTGTGAACTAATAATCAGGGAATTCAAGACATTTGAAAATTTTATTGAGCACGTTTCAAGCCTAAGAGGAAGGTTAATAATAGGAAGCAGAGAAATGACAGGAAGATTCAATTCTCCTGTTGTCATAATAGATCCTGTTGATGAACAGAGGAATGCAGCTGCAGCAGTGAATGAAACAAATCTTTCAGTATTGAAGGTGGCATCCAAATTCTACCTTAATAACCCGGATCAATTCTATTTCACATATGACGAGTATGTGGATATTGAAATTAAAAAAGCCCGTGAAAGTTACATCGCCATTCTGAGATTTGAAAGACCAGATATAATTGAGGATATACTGTTTCCGCAGTTGGATCTTGCAAGAAAAAGCGTGATAAATTTATGCACTTCAAAAGGCTTCCATTATCTTAACAGTTATGTCACCTTGTCCTCAGATTATATGGACATATTGATCGAACTTGAAGAGGGAATACTTGCAAAATTTGAAAAGAGGGAGGGACCTCCTGCTGAAAATCCAAACTCCGTATCATTTATAAACAAATACCGGGACAGCAAAATGAAGCGGAGGGGCCCATACATTAACAATGAGAGAGTGTATTTTGATATCTATCGGGAGGAAGTAAAGTTTACAAAGATATTGCGTAACAACCTCGATAAGCTCAACCTTGGGCACAATATTAATCAGATAAAATCATCAATGAAAATAATTGATAGCTGGAACAGAATCAAGGATGAAAAGACCTATGAAGAATTCATGAAATTCTCCAGTCCTGTTTTACCCCCCTGAAAAAATTTCGATAAAGGCCAGGTCATCAGCCGGAGATACTACTTCGTCTCCTGTTACGGGAGTTCCATTCAAGAGGGATACGAACCTTTCATCAGAAAGCCTAAGCTCCTCCATCACATCACGAACCTTCTCACTTTTCTCCAGCTGCCTGGAGAAACTGATTCTACCAACGACCCTTATCATATCAAAGTCCACAGCCCCGGGCAGATTTGAACTGCCGTCATCGGATCCAAAGTCCGGTATGCTTGGCCACTACACCACGGGGCTATAAAAAATATTTTATGTTTATGGTGTTATTTTTATTGCTCTTGTCGGGCAAACACTCTCGCAGGCCATACAGAAAATGCACTCGTTCTCTCTAACCGGATCACATTTATCAGTTCTGTACTTGTCGTATAGTTCCTTATCCCCAGAAATATCCTTGTTATTTCCGGTTCCCATCTGTCCCGGGTTGAGTTCCCATTCGTATAAACTAACCGGGCAGACATCCATGCATGCGCCATCCGCTATGCAAGTTTCCCAGTCAACTGCAACCTTTGTACCGTGAATTCCATTTTTTGTCGGATATGGCTTTCCGTCAGCATCCATTCTTTGAATACCCTCGGCTCTTACCTCGTGGTCATGGTGTTTTCCCGTGACCGGGTAATTTGTTGTGTCCTCAGCAAAATTCTCGTCTATAGGCTTTGGTTTGTAGTCCAGATCTTCAAGCTTAACCATTCAATCACCTGAAACCATATTATTAGATTGTTATTTAATCATTTGTATGTATTTATTGAAAATTCTAAGGTTGAGATAGTCTTTCAGCCTGTTTTCCCAAAGATTTTTTTTCATACTATATAGTTTTCAGCATTGTAAATTTAATCCATCCCGGAATCTAATTATCATGCATAAAACCTATAAATTAACGAATTGAATGCAGTAATTTCAAGAATATTTTTACAGTTTTTTAATGGTTTCAGATTTCATTTCAAAATTATATTTATTTTTGATAAAGTTTTAACTTATGAAGTAATACCATATTTATATGAGCGATCCCGATGAGAAAATGTTAGACAGAAAAGGAATAGGAGATTTTGTCAGTCTCCTCGTAAGACAGCTAAAATACAGGCGGGACGATTTCAAAACCATAGGCCCAATGGGTGGGTTTACATCTCTTATAGATCTGGGAAATATTGCGATTGCTTTCAACACAGATGGCGTCGGAACCAAAGTCCTGCTCGCAGCTGATGCCAACAAGTGGGAAGGGATAGGAATAGACTGCGTGGCAATGAATGTGAATGATACAATAACCGTAGGTGCAGAACCAATTGCAATGCTTGATTATCTTTCGTTAAGAAATACCGATCCATTAGTAGCAAAGGAGCTGGGTGTCGGATTGAATGTTGGGGCACAGATGGCAAATATTTCAATTATTGGAGGCGAATCAGCGCTTGTCCCGGACATTGTCAATCCCATTGATGTAGCCGGCAGTGTAATAGGAATAGTTCAGAAGAATTCAATAATAACTGGTGAAAGGATCAGCGATGGGGACATAATATACTCACTTCAAAGCAGCGGTCTTCATTCTAATGGTTTCACAACCGTGAGAAAGATATTGAAGTCAAATGGTATAGGAATGGATGAAAAATTCCCGGGAGAGAACAAAAAAACGTCAGAAGTTGTACTGGAACCAACCCGGATTTATGTAAGAGATATACTTGACATTGTCAATATAGTGGATATCAAGGGAATGGCCAATATCACCGGTGGTGGATTCAAGAACATAGTAAGGCTCAAAGACATGAAATATGTATTTGAGGATCCTGTTGAACCACAGAACGTGTTCAAGCAGTTGAAGGAACTTGGCAACCTTACATGGAACCAGATGTATGAAACCTTCAACATGGGTACAGGGTTCATGGTAATAATCAACGAGGAAAGCAAGAGTGATTTCATAACAACCCTGAGGACCAGGATGCAG
>JAKAYH010000078.1 GCA_021826835.1 Thermoplasmata archaeon
TTTTGGAACCATGTTCATTATAACAGTATTTCTGCTTATTCTATTGCCGGGATTTCCAACTCCATGTGTAGTCTGAAATCCGATGTACATGGCAAAACTTGTGGAAGATGGAATTAGAAAACATCCAACAGCGAAAATAAGCATAAAAATATAGGAGTGCTTAAGGTTAAACTTAGTTCTCAGAAAAGAAAGCATTGCGCCAGTTGACATTCCTAAAGTAGAATAGGTAATCTCAGAAAGGGAAATACCAGTTGCATTTCCGTGGAGGACATTCTGAAAATATACAGGAAATGGGATGTGGTTGGGAAGGAATTCATGTATTCAAAATACATAATGGAACTCTTTTATGAGCATACAGAAGAGGGAACGCGGGCGAGGGTGTTCCTCTCATTCCCGGGTATGCAATCATCGCAATTATCGTCAACAGGTGCGGATTGACATACAACCGTGCTGTGGAGATCATGGCAGACATCAAGGAGTTTTTTTACAACAGCGGTTAGCACAGTACCATTGAACACACAAAAGACCAAGAAACTCTCATTGAAAAACTTTCAATTGAACTGTAGTGTTAAAATAGGGCAAAGATAGGATACACCAGACACATCAATTTTAATAGTTTGTTTGAACTTGTGAGCATAATTCACAATTATTTAGATAATTCAATAAATTTAATCACAAAGTCTTCTGTTATTGTTGCATATCTCCAAAGCACAATGTCAACCACAGGAATAATATCGCCAGTTCTTTTCCCTATATAGCTACATAGTGTTTGGACACTTGAAATATTAAGCTCTCTGGCAAGTTTAGATAGATGTCTATCTGGTTTTGCAACATGTAGCCCGATATTCTTAGCTAAATGATAATATGTGACTGGCCCAATATATGGGAATTCCATCAATATCTTTTCAGGATTCTCCATTATTGATCTCTTTACTTCCTCAAAACCATCAGTAGAGATTATGCGGGAAGTTTGCAAGATGGCCTCAATCTTTTTATTGTTGGCAAAGATTGCAAACGCTGCATCTCTGCAAAGATGTTCGTTTTTCATAATAACTTCTGCTGATTTCCAATTGTAAAATATTTGAGAAAATCTTTGGAATATAGTACGAACAACTTTTTCTTTCATACCTGAAGATAAAGTTACCCATGCATGCTCACGAAGAAAGGTACTTTCAGTAAGCTGGTCTATGTCTATATTGCTTTGCCATTCTATTTCAGTTTTGAAACCTGCGTCTATGACTAACTTTTTACATTTTTTATACCCTTCCACTATGTCTAGTCCGCAAATAATAGGTGATTCGTAATTATCTATGTTGGATATGTTTGATTTTATCAAAGAGCCATCATCGCCATCTTGCCATTTATCCCTCTTTACACGAACAACAGACAAATCAGAAGTCATCGCTTATCACGGTTCCATTTAAGTAATCGCTCGAAAATAATAGACTGTGAAATCGCATCATTCAATGCGTTATGCTTCTCTTTATTCTCCGCTTTTAGCCATTCGGGTAGATTGCTGGAGGAGGTCTTGCTCCACGCTATACCTGCCGCACCCATAAAGTAAGCTTTAATATCAATTGCATTTATTCCAAAGGGATTAGAACCAGTATAAATATGAAAATACCAATTTATAAATTGCCAGTCGAACGGAGCATTAAAACCTACAAAAATCGGAATTTTATTGTTTGAAATACGCTCAATCCATTCAGCAAAGGATTTAAGAGCTGTTTCTGGCTCAAGTCCAGCGGATTTTAGATGGTCAAGATTAAAACCACTAATTTCAATTGCTTGTGGAACAAATGAATCGTTGATTGGTTTAATCTCAGAATAAAAGTTACTACTGGTATCGCCGACTACACACGCCCCGAGCGAGAGCATGCTATATTTACATGGAATTGGACCAGAGGCTTCTATGTCTACTGATATGTAGATCTCGCTTGTATTGTTAACATTCTGTTTAGGTGATTTCATAGCACATCCTTATACCTTATGACCGACGGACGATTAAAATTCCTTTCAAAGTAATCCTTGAGTTTTTTGGCAGTTAATTCTATTTGCTCTTTAGTGTCCCAAAAGCAACATTCGTACATTTTGGCATCAAATGGTAGTATAGTATCTTTCTTTGCAGTAAGTATTACCTTTGAAGGTCTACCAAGAGCATATCCAAGTTCAATTAAGCAATTTGGTCTTAATCCTGTCAAATCTACAACCACTAAGGCAGCCTTGTGCAAATTCTCGAAAATTTCAACGTTCATCCATGCATCATTTGGTTTTTGAATCCCCATCTCTTTTATTGAATATCCATTTTCTTTCATTAAGGGATCTACAACTTGCCGAAAGAAATTTTCCACTTCCTTATATTCTGCTTCATATGTTGACAACAGTCTAACATAAAAAGCCATAGGAGGAGTTATGTTATCGATCAACTTTGTTATTCCCTCAGTTACATCTTTAAAGGGCCTTACTCCATTATCAGTTTTTATATTTAGGAATAGCTCGCCGGCCGATATAGGTTTTTCCAAACTAATAAATGAATCATATCTTGCCAACATTTTCTTGAATAATTTTGATCCACCGCCATTGCCATCTCCTTTGCTTGAACCAAGATCAAGATCTAGTGGAATAATTGGTTTGAACTGCCGATTATATTCCTCTGCAAGGTGTTCTACTCCCTCCCCACCACTTATTATTATTAATATATCTCCTAGTTCTGACATTCTGATTCTCCTAATAGCCCCTGATGACCAACCCTCCTCCAAGAATTCTATTTGAAGGGCTCCCCTTTCCATTAGAGATCTCCAAAGATTTAGTTTAACTGGAGGTATTGAAGTTATAAAATCTTGCTTCACCACGGTGACTATTGGTTTTCTTGAACAATTTTTGAACTCCTGACCGTTTTCTATAATATAGTTGTTTATTTCAGACATTACTGTCCAATCAAATATTAATGGGACATCAGAACCGTTTGTTGTTTTGTGATCTTCCTTGCCAACTTGTATTAAAAACCTTGCTCCTCTTCTTAGAAGCTTATTGACCATTGACCTAATCAATCCGTGCCCATATTCAATTAGCTTTGATTCTGTATTAACAGAGGCGCTACCAGATATGTGAACAATTTTTCCGTCTAATTTCAACCATTAACCTCCTTTTCTTCATGTTGTGTTTCTTTAGTTTTCATATCTTCCCTCACATTTTATTAATCTTGAGATATTTAAGTTAATGGATTAAGTATAGATGCCCAACCAAACAGCATCATAAATTGCACTAGACAGATCTTCATGTATATTGGTATTATTTGTTTTAAACATTGTGAGATTATTGTTTTTCCTATCGTTAACATAAATCACTATAGGCTTATTTATGGCGGTACCATATCCAACTTCAAACAATGTACCAGGATCCATTCCATCTAATACTGCAAATACGGCATTAGACGATTTTAGGCCCTCCAAATCTCTAAATGCAATATTACCTGTATTTCCAACTCCCACATCATGCATAGGTGAAAAGACTGTTGCTCCTAAATTTGTAAGTGCACTTTTGCATAAGTCGACCAACCAACGCTCTGATACTGTAAAGAAAGGAGCAGCTAGATAAACTGTTGATGATTGGCCTGAGATCGGCACTTCAGCATTTGGAGCGGTAACATTTTTATTACCACTTATAACCTGCAAAGGTCCGTTCATTACCCATTCTGCAGTTGCCTTTGATGCGTTCTCAGCTGCAATCTTGGGTGTAGTACGCATTTCAGCCCAATAAAAAGCAAAAACGCTGCTAAAAATGTCCCCTGATCCTATTGGGTTCACTCTCTTAGTACGATATGCAGGAACTCGTTGCAAACCACAAGAATCTAAAACTACAGCACCAAGAGCTCCACACTTAACAACAGCTATTTCCGCATCGTATTTATCTCGCAATTTTTCTGCAAGAGTTTCCATGTCTAAATTTTCTTCCACACCCAAAAGTCGTGTGACTTCCCACTTGTTAGCAACTATTGCAAGATGATCCGCAGACCATAATATCCTCCCATCTATTTTGGATAACCCTTGTGGATCAACAACTAAATGATGTGCGCTTACTTTTATATTGGCTTCTACCATTGCGAAGCAAAGGATATTGTTAGCTGAAGCCTCAATTGTTGAGATAGTATTGGTCTTGAGACCATAAATTCTAGGCGAACTGAGAGGAGTATCATAAATAAATTCAATTTCGTTTCTCCGGTCTTTGATTTCGATTTTAAAATTAAAAGTCTTGGCTAATGACGCAATATTCTCCTTCAGTTCCGGTTCCACCATTCCAACTAAACTTAGATCTTCGCATCCTTTAGAGACAGCAACCGCTGACCTCATTGCCGATCCATATAGATTATCAGATTGAGGGTCGATACAGATTTCCCGATAAATACCACCTATTATTTTCAAATTTCTCACACCCTAAATTCTATTTATCTACACCACTGTCACACTCATGATAAACCAATATTGTTAAACCAATCATCTACTGAGAATTTGTAGTCAGCCCTAGCTAACCCATCACTTCTGCGTTTTAGCTCTCTTGAAACATTTTCCCGTTCCGCGCTACCAGAATCGCCGAGATAATCATCAACGTACTGGGACTGACCTGATATCTCTTTAATAGGCTTTCTTACCATTTCAGATGCCTTCAAGAAAAAATATTCCAGCATAGCCTTTTTAGTTTGTTCTCCTTGATAACCTTGAAAAATTTCTACAGCTAATGCCTCTACATGATATCCTTTCATGTCTGGATTTATCCCCGTTCCAATAACTGCCCCTTTCACGATTTTAATCACTGGGATAACGTTCCCATTTAAACTTTTGTTAGTTTCAGTAAGCTGTTTAGCAAATTTCTCAGGATTTATAACCCCAGACCAGCTATCCTGATCACCTGATGGGATTCGTAAACCTTTATCGTTCCTAAGTGCTAGCAAAATTTGTAAATCTGGCACATTTTCGTAGGTTATTTTTAATGATAGATTACCTCTTTCAACTTTTGCCCTGTTTCCGAGTTTCTCTTGAAGAAGCGTTTTTAACTCATCATTGAGGTGTTTTGGGGATTCCCCAGAAAACTCGGGCGAATTTAGTATGAACAAGCAGTCAACATCACTCAGACCATCAATGTAAGTATGCTTTTTCCACGAGCCCCCACGCCTTATATCTATAGAAGTCTCCAGATATTTGGACAACAATTCTTTAATTTCACTTAATCTTTCATTGACGAGTTCAGTATCTTTTTCATTATAGCTTGATAATGCTTCCTTGAGCCTCACATTTACCTCCGTTTCGAATTCTAATCTCTTAGTGTTCTCAAGTGCACTATCAATTTCACTTTGTACTTTTTCATCTGTCATCGGCCCTCCAGAAGACCAACTTGAATTCCCTATAGGGGTTCCACCACCCATTTTATTTATCCACCCTGTCTTTATTATAGACATACCGCATTGCCACACTTCTTTCTATACAGGACGGACATTTTCCGCAGGGCTTATCCGTGCCAATTTGACAACTATAAGTACTTTCGATCGGAACGTTATGCAACTTGGAATAAGTGATAATCTCATCCTTTGTCATTTCAAATAACGGAAAATCTAGTTGAACAGCACCTTCCGAATATCCACTAATAAGCTTTTTCATCGTGTTTATAAAATTTTCGTTGCAGTCATAATACGAGGATCCTTTGTGTATTCCGGCAGATATGATTCCCGAGTAAGATTGACTCGCTATTATAACTGAAAGAATTAGAAATGCATTTCTCCCAGTTATCTCCCATTTTCCAGTATATGTTGCTCCGGTGAATCTAAGTAACGTCAATGAAGTATTATAGTGCTCACTAACAATTTGTGCATGTTTATATTCAATATCATTTGCTGCATGCCCGTAATGAATAAAGTATGCTCTCGTGTCAAAGCCATTTTCTAAATAGTATGCTAGAACTGCCGTAGAATCTATTCCACCACTTAAAAGTAAACTAACCTGGCCATTCCGCATTAGATCCCATCTCTCTTATTATGGGCTATAATCAATGGAGATTATTAAATTTTCCTAGTACTAGTTCCATTCACATTCAATGCTTGGCTTAGCCGTATAAAATATCCTATTTGTGCTCAGAAGTCCGTATAAACCCTTGAAAACTAAGGTCTACATTTTTCATCTTTATTCAGATCAACAATGGCTTCGTTGAAAAAAAGTGGATATTTTACTATTATTAGTTTATATTTAGGATATGGTATATCAAAAGAACTAAGGTACTTTAATATGATAATTACGGACTATAGTTCGTGTGCGAGTAAGAATACCCTAAAAGTCGAATAAAGATATGTAATGGAGACGTAACGTTGCCGAAAAAAACCTCAAGCGAAATTTATTTTTTTTGAAATAACTAAAGCAGAAAAAGTCGGTTTGAATTCTGAGCTTGAGCATTTTTATTATTCTGTTAAATGGATATTCAACAATTTATCAGACCTCAGAATGTAATTGTCAGCTTTAAAAATAAAGACTCTAATTGTGATTGACTATCTAAAATAAATAAAAAAATATGCGCCCAAACATCATTTGAACGAAGAAATGAGAGATGAATTCCATTCCGGAATCAAGAGCATCGGTTCACGGTACATGGAGATAAGCATATTCAGATCATGTCACAGAGATCGATGAAAAATTAAAAGCACAGGAATTCCTTCATATCATTGTAAATTCATACTGAGTGCTGCAAAAATGTGCTGTCAAGAAATACTATTTCCTGTCTCCTCAATTTGATTTTGCTGGAGGGAATAATGTGCTCGAAGCGAGCCCTAAATCAAAAGAGTGGTGAATTGAGAAGCAAGACTGGGTGAATTTTGATTGGAAGCAAAACATGGGGTCATGTGCTCGGCGTGCAGGTGATTGGAGGGCACATAGTAATAGGCGAAGGCACAAAGAGATGTAATTGAAGTCTGGGGTGAATTTGAGCTGAAACATACTAAAAGGCATTAAAATCTGGAGGCACATGATGTTCATACTGACCACAACTAACTCCGGACTTGTGAACATATTCTAATCGTACTATATAGCTTTGAGGTCACCATCGAAATTCTTGAGAACGAATAGGTTATGAAGCAACTGGAAAAAAGTGAGATAGATGTTCAACGCGAAGAGTCCATTCCATAAGAGAATTTCTCAAAGAACTTTTACCATATCTTTTGATTTTAACTGCTTTGAAGCGAGTAATAGATCTAAAGTTAGGTTAATAAAATTTAAGTTTGAATAAATTCTACTTTATTTATAAAATGTCCGGCTTTTGGCAATGAAAATAACGGTATGTTTACAAACAATAATTTTGCATTTAACCTGGAAACAACCTCGATTTGTAGTCCCTTTTAAGAAAAAGCGTTTCTTTTATTGCTCTTGAACACTGACCTATTATTGCCAGGATTCTTATGAACAGTTTCTTAGACGATCTTATTAGAAGAGAGAGGAGGTTATAGCTGGGTAATTCCGATCCAGTAAAGGTAACAACATGATAAGTGCCTTATCATACAAGAGAGGGAACGGGGGTCACTATAAATTCATCGAATAAGAAACCGATGAAATGGAAGACTTTGAAATCCTGCGGCAACTAAAGGACAATCTGCATTCATTTCTAACCTGCTTGGGAATAAAACGGTGAAAGATAATCTATGGGGGAGGTATCGCTATGATACTAGGGTCCTAGGCTCAGTTACTAATTTTGGATATTTTTTTGTGGATGAGGGTATTTCTGCTGATTTTGTTGAGTTTTTGGACTCATGGCCCGAATAGATTTGACTTCTATTAGATATACTTTCGCAATCCCATGACGAGGATACAGGTGCTCTTCTGGTAAGGCGGTTTAGTAATTCCGGATTGAAGGAGAAAATCAAGACGGTACAACAAAGCATAGATAAGAATCTCATTTTGGTTCTTATTTTTTCTAACGAATGGAAAGGATACATGCTTATAGACTTAAAGGCAGATATGAGTGTGATTCAAAGGTGTGATTGGAGATCTGATCCACTTTTACAAGGCTTATATCTCAATACGACATCCACCAAGCTTCTTCCGAAGAAAACTTCGAAGTGACAGGCCTCCAAACTTTGTTTTAATATAATAATATAAAATTAAATAGCTTTGGCAAATGTAAAATATTGCATCTATGGCTATTTTAATATTAACCAATATATAATTCAAGAAATTGTATATCACTAAACTTTTGAGACTATGCCGTGAGCCGGGATTGAACCAGCGACCTCCAGATCTTCAGTCTGGCGCTCTCCCAACTGAGCTATCACGGCTGTAGTACGGGAATACTGTCACTTTATTTAAATCTTT
>JAKAYH010000079.1 GCA_021826835.1 Thermoplasmata archaeon
AAGGTGGAGATAAAACAACAGCTATAACCCCATCAAAGCCAGCTAACCCTGCAACACCAAAAAAGGAAGATGCAAAGAAAGATCAGAATAAGAAGTAACTTATTCTCCAACTTTTTAACTTTTTTTTACTTTTTAAGTTTTTATCTACATTTCTGTTACTAATTGAATTCCAATGATTGAAGAAATATCTTCCATAATTGATTTATAAACTGTTACAGTCATAAGCCTTCTTATGGTTATTTCTGAATCCTGATCATTAACTTTGCATTTTTCATAGAAGTCATTGAATGTTTTAGAAAGCATAAAAGCGTAATTTGCAAGTGCTTCAGGTTTAAGGTTTTTTACCGCCTCTGATAGAATAAACGGATAGGTATACATATTTAGAACGAGAGTTCTCTCTTCTCGGGCAAGTTCCTTGTCGGATGTGCTTGAAGTTTCATTATCCATATTCATTTCACTTTTCGTAATTATATTTGAAGCTCTGACATAGGAATATATAACAAACGGTGCACTATCGCCGTTGAAATCCAAGGCATCCTCCCATCGGAAAATCATTGCCTTAGACGCACTTACCTTGAGAATATTGAATCTTATGGCAGAAATTGCTATCTTTCTGGCTATTTCATCATTGGAGTCTTTTTCACCACGTTTTTCTACAATTATCTCCCTGCTTTTCTCATAGGTTTTTTCAATAAGCTCCTTGAGGGTTACCGCATTTCCCTTTCTTGTGGACATGCTCCCAGTTTCCAGACTAACAAACGCGTTGAATACGAAATCAAGTCTCTTAATGAGATCAAAATGCGTTTTCAATATCTCGGTCAGGGTCTTCCCATGTTCAGAATGATCCTCTCCAAGGACGGTGATTAGCCAGTCACTTTGTGACAGCTTGTACATGTGATATGCTATATCCCTGACAACGTATAGGGTGCTACCGTCACTTCTGGTCAAAAAAACCTTCCTTCCATCATTCAATTCTAAATACTTTGCTTCACCTTCTGACTTAATTGAATCTGAAAGAGAAGATATGAGTGTTTTAACTTCCCCAGAGACTATAAAATCTGATTCCCAAGTGAAATCATCGATCTTGATACCTATTGCCTTTAGATCGTTCTTTATATCATCAAGCATAACCCCGGCTATTTTGCGTACCTTATTGATTAATACAGGATCGCCCTCTTCATATTTTTTTATCATTTCTTCTACTTCTGCTTCGGAACCTGAGCTTTCCATTTCCCTGTAAATTCTTCTATATCCGTCCAGAAGCAATTCAGGAGTCGGTTGTTTATTGGCATTGTATTTCTCATAAGCTAGGTATAAAGACATCATCTGTTTACCGGAATCGTTGACAAAATACTGGGTTGTCACACGGTATCCAAATCTTTTGAGAAGTCTCGAAATAGAATCTCCAATTATGGAATTCCTGACCCGTCCAACATGTATGGGACCGGTTGGATTTATGCTTGTATGCTCCACACTTACCCTCTCCGGATCCTGAAACACGTCAGGATATTGACCTGTAGTGGAAATTGAGGAATGCATAATTGATAAGAGAAAGTTTGAGTCTATTGAGAGGTTGAGGTATTTTCCTTCGATCACTGCGCTCTTAACAAAGCTTTCTTCAAGAAGTGCTGATTTCAACTGCTCCATGTTATCCCCTTTATACCTGAATGTGCGTACCGTCAAATCGCAGTGACCGGTCTTATCAAAGCTCAGATCTTCCTCTTTAAATTCAGGTATAACTTTTCTAATTGTCGAAGTTAATTTTTCATGGATGTTTTGATACATCAGCATATGGTCATAATCATTGCTATGTCTAAAAACATTTTTAGTAGTGGTCTGCGAATACATGTTGTACCGCCTTGTTAATCTCCCTTATATTGAGGCCTTTCAAATGACTAAATATATTATGGACTGAGCATTTGTTGTTAAGAAAATGACCGAGGCAGAGAGATTCATATTAAAGAGAGGGGAATTTGAAACAACTTATATCATCGGTGAAAAAATTCTCCAACATATTTGGGATTATTCCAAGGATAATCAGAAGGCCATATTTATTGTGAGCAGCAATGTGGACAAAAAATTTCACGAGTATCTGCCAGATTTTGGAAACATAGGTGAAGGCAGCATTAAATTCACAGTTTCTGATGGGGAGAATCTTAAGAATATCAAGAGTTATCAGAAAATTATGAGCGTGATGCTGGAAAACCAGATCGAGAAAAATTCCCTCATAGGTTATGTTGGCGGTGGAACGGTTGGAGATATGACAGGGTTTGTGGCAGCCACATACAAGAGGGGAATGAAGCTAATGGCAATACCGACCACACTCCTCTCTCAGGTCGACAGTTCCATAGGCGGAAAGAACGGAATCAACTATGGCGGGGTAAAGAATGTTATCGGAACATTTTACGAACCATCGGTTGTATTGGCTGATACATATTTTCTCACAGCTTCTGAAGATTCCTACTTGAGGGATGGTCTTGGCGAGATTATAAAATATGCCATAATTGAAAAGACAGATTTATTCTCAGTGCTTTCACAGTTTAACGATTTGCATGAAATAAAGAATGAACAATCTCTAACCAGATTAATATCCAAGAGTGTCAGGATCAAACACGATATTGTGTCAAGGGATTTCTATGATCAGAACGGAATAAGGGCGAAACTTAACTTCGGTCATACCGTGGGGCATGCTCTGGAAAGTATTTCAAAATCTGCAGTAAGTCATGGAAGGGCCATTGTTACGGGCATGCTGGTGGAATCAATGATATCAAGAAAAATGGGTATAGCAGAAGACGATTTTTATTCCATTATCACAGAATTCATGAACAAATTTTCAATTAAACCTGTAAACACAGCTCAATACAGCATAGAAAATATGTTAAACATCATCAGAAACGACAAGAAGACCCGCGACGGTAATATCTATATTCCACTACCGGTTAAATTAGGCGAAATGTCCTTGAATGCTGTCCCCATGGAAATCATATCAGAATCGCTTCATGAATTTTCTGGAAAACAGTGAAGGGCGAGAGATAAATGAAAATCACAGGTCTCATAGGTTCACCAGTAAGGCAATCATGGAGTCAAAGACTCTTCAACAGCATATATGCTCAAAGCAAAATGAAGTGTTTCTACGCTGCAATTGATCTTGACGTGAGATCAATGGATCGTTTTATTGAATTTGCAAGTTCATCCATGACCGGTTTTAACGTAACATCGCCTTATAAGGAAATTATCTTAAGATATATACAGCAGAGAGATCCAATAGTATGGAGATTGGGTAGCGCCAATGTAATCAGCAATGAAGCCGGCACACTTCTGGCTCATAACACAGATTATGCAGGATTTAAAAAAACGGTGGAAGCGAATTCAGTTGATTTTCACGGTAAGAAGGTATGCATTGCAGGCACAGGCGGAGTATTCCGAACAATCCTATATTCATTGGTTTCAGACTTCGATCCAGATTCAATAACAGTTCTATCCAGAGATCCGCTTAAGGCAAAATCAAAATTTCAGGGATTTGAATATTTTGAAGGGACTGAAATTCTTGGCTATTCAACAGAAAATCAATATGACATCATTATAAATTGTACGCCCCTTGGAATAAATGAGGATGATGCATCACCGGTGAAGAAAATGAACTTTTCAAAGGATGCCGTGGCCATTGACCTGATTTACACGAAGACAGATACCCCGTTTTTACAGACTGCTGCAGAGGCAAAGGCATTATGCATCAACGGAAGGGAGATGTTCTTCCAGCAGGCATATGAATCATTCAATCTATTCCATGGAAGTTATCCTGACATGGAAATATTCAACGCAGTGAGAAAAAATCTTGAGGGAAGCGGACAATAATGAAAACAGTCAGAACTACAATCAATGGAGGTTTATCCGTGTTAAGCGCATTCGCCAACGGTCATGGTGCTTCTGTTGCAATCGATCTGCCCATGAAAATTACAATGAGGGAAACAGGAGAATCTCACAGTAAATTCAAAGAATTCATCTCCATAATTCAGGAAAGATATCATATTGCCAATCCTCCACAGATTGAAATAGATTCGTTCATACCACAGGGAATGGGTCTGAAGAGTAGCAGTGCAATGGTTTCTGGAGTTCTTCTTTCACTAAATAAAATGTTTGGAATATTTGAATCAGAACTGAATATTGCAGAGGAATCAGCTCATATTTCAAAACTCCTGAAAATTTCATATACCGGTGCCTTTGACGATATTTGTTCATGTATTTTCGGCGGTTTATGCTATACCGATAACAATCAAAAAATTCTCTTTAAGCGATCTATAATAGAGGAAAGAGACGTCATAATAATCCCGGGGAATCATGAAAGAAGTTCTTTTGACATGGGTAAGATTGACTTTTCCAAGTACCTGAAGGCATTTAACGGCGTTGAGGAAATGGTAATCAATGGAAAATTCCTAGATGCCATGAAAGCCAATGGTGACATATTCATGGATATTTTAGGAAGAGATCCTCATCTTCTGGGTTCCGTTGAAGATACCCACCCTCTGATATTTGGGCAGAGTGGGAAAGGTCCAGCAATATTTGCTGTATTTAACAAAGAAGATGAGGCATCGAAGGCCTATGAGAAATTAAAACAGCTTAATCTTTCTCCAATAAGAAGTCACTTAACAAATAAACCAGCAAAAACGGAGGAAATATATGAAAGTTAAATTGAAAGCACACCGTTTAACTGGAACTATAAGGCCGCCATCAAGCAAGAGTTTCACACAACGGTACATTCTTCTGGCAATGGCCAGAGAGGGTAAAACAAAGATCATTCACGTTTCAGGTTCCGAAGACGAAATGGTGGCAATGGGTATAGGAAGAGATTCAAACTTTACGGTTGATTATAAAGATCATGAAGTATTGATAACTGGAAAATTCAAATGCCCCGAAAAAATCTATGTTGGAGAATCAGCCACTTCTTACCGCTTATCAATGGGTTTCATATCTGGAATGAGGTGTAGAACTCGATATAAGCTTGCAGAATCACTTTCGGTAAGGCCAAACGGACCACTAGAAGCTGCTCTCTCTGCAGCAGGTGTAAAAATAAACAGGATCTCTAAGGATGAGATAGAGATAGACTCATCTGGCATTCAATCCAAAGACGTAAAGATCAATGGAGAATTGAGTTCACAATTCGTAAGCTCCCTAATGTTACTTTCCGCCGGAGGATTTTTCAAGGGAAAAATAATCATCGAAGGAAAAAAGACATCCACTGGCTATATTGACATTACTGAAAGGTGTTTAACAGATTTTGGTTTTACAGTTAAGAGAGAGAAGCAAATCATTTCAGTTTCCGGTTCACCCCATAAGGGGCAAATTGAAGTGATGGTTGAAGCAGATTACTCCTCAGCAGCATATTTTATAATACTTGGGCTGCTCTCTTCAAAGGAAGGAATTCGGTTATCAGGGCTCTCTGCAAATTCACTCCAACCTGATTCGGCCATACTCAACATCCTGAAACCATATGTGAAAACATTCTACACAGATAATGCAGGTCTGGAAATTGAATGTCGGCAATCACGTCTCGATTCCATTGAACTGGATGCAGATCAAAACCCTGATCTTGCCCCCATAATGTCAGTCATAGGCATATTCTCAGAGAATGGAATAATAATTAGGAATATTGGCAGGTTGTCATTCAAAGAAAGTGATCGGGCCTCATCCATTATAAAACTGGCAGAGGAGTTCGGTGCATCCGTAATAAAAGATGGCACAACTTTGATCATAAAAAAGGGGAAAGAAATTAAACATCCATTATTAGTAGATTTCAGAGATCACAGGATGATAATGGCTGCAGCCGTAGCAATAGTTATTTCCGGATCAGATACCAGTCTCTGCAACACAGAAAACGTTAATAAAAGCTATGCTGACTTCTTCAAAGATCTTCACAGCCTTGGCGTTTCCATCGAATCATCATAGGGAGGCAAACCTTTATGCTTTAAAATCATGGATGCCATTGATGTGCAGAATCATCCTTTCCATAGGCCTATTAATAAGCCTAGGGCGAATAGAACAATGGTAATAGTCAACGATGCGTCATAGCCTATGCTTATGAGCTTCTGAACTTCATCTACAACAATGCTTGTATGGCTTCCTATTTTATTGAGAATATCCTGAACTGAATAATTTGGAGCCAGAGAAAATCCAATATATGATGCCAGAAATATTGCAACTAGTCCCAGAATAAGGGCTACAACACCCTTCTTTATGGCAAGACCTAAAAGGAGCCCAACTACGAAGGTAAGGGCTAGTATTATCGTCGGACTAAGGTCAGTCATTTGTAGCAATTGTCATAGGAGTATATATAGTATACTATTTCAATCATTAAAATGGAATTCTCCTGAAATAATAAACGTACCTTTGAATTTTTATGGGCGAATTGAAGTAAAACTGTCTAACTTCTCCCCTTGAGCGTATGAATGCATTCTGAAGAAACCAATCCACCGGGATAAGGTTTTTGTATATTGTCATAACGACGTTTGTTTACAAAACATGGTCTGACATAGTTGAGGATTGTTCTTTTCACCGGTCATAAGGTTGAATTTTATTCGGAAAACCGCTATTATGGACTATTTACTCATTTTTTTTCTCATGAATAAACGTATTGATTCAGAAGAGATTTCAATCTGGTGAAAAGAGGATATCTTCGCATATGGGTTACGGAAAACTTTACATGGACTTCCTTCAGAAGAAGCATGGATTATATTGGCGATGAAGGGAAGATCAACATTCTTATCTCAGACGGGATAATTTTAACAGGACAGCACCTGAAAATGCTTCAGGGCAGGGAGGTGTTCATTCAACGTGTATTAACTTCTTACCAGCTCGTTCGCATACTCAGGGAACAATACATAGAAAAGGCGGTGTTATTCATATTTTCAAGGGTGTCAGATGAATGGGATCTTGTAATGATAGAAACCATACTTGAATCGCTCAGGATAAAGTCATCAATTCAGGGTTCACGCATAATTTTTAATGTAATTGGAAAGGCAGGCAAGCTAAAATATTTCATGAAGTCAGCCGAGCTGGCCATGGCAGGTATAACAACAGAGGAGGGTCATATATGGGAAGATCGACAACCACTTCAAGGCAGGCTGTAGAGGCACTATGTTCAAGGATCGCCTCTTCAAAGGATTCCATGAGAAAGGAAGATCTGCAGGTGCTCGAAGAGTTGATGATCATGGGCAGGAAACATGCCGGAGAACTATCTGCAGGAGATATTGAAGCAGAACTCAGGTTTGTCATTTCCATACTCATGGAGATAATAAAGCTGCTTGACAGAGGATAAAATGATCATCAATGCCACAGGAACAGACAGAATAACTCTATGGAAACTCATTGGGGGGAAGATTGAAAAAACAATGTACCGGAATTATTCCAATATATTCATTTCCGGAGACAAATACGATCTGGAATTCCTGTCGAGGCAGTTTGACGCATCTCATTGGATCGACTATGCATGGGTTGAAGCACGGGACATATTTGGAAACATGAAAGGGATCAATGTAACAGTGAGACCGTCAATGGAGAGGGAAATCATAAGGATCGTTCAATATTGTGGATATGGAAGGAAATTTTCCGTGTTCAATGCCGCCATAGATCCGGTTCTAAGATTCATGGCACAGAATAAACTCAAATTTTTTCTTAAACCTTCATTATATGATCCTGATCCATATATACCAACAGCTCAAATAACCATAAGAGAGGAAAAATCCGGAGAATTTTCCGGAGCCATAATAAACGGATCGGTAGAAAGGAATCCCAGGAATGCAATGGAACGCATAAGTTCTGCCATAGATGATTCAACAGTAATTGTATATGATAATCATCTTGGCACTTTTTACAGATTTCTGCTGAGGATGGAAAATGCGGGATATAAACTCCCCGGGATAAGAAAGGATACTGGCGGCACTTATGAATCATATGGACAGGTGCATTATACCCCTGATCGGGTGAGAATAAATGGTAAAATCTGCATAAGTCAATCGTCAATGATTTATTCTGAGAGCGGCATGGATGGAATTTATGAAATATCGAAAATATCATCGCTGAATCCTGAAACGGCATCAAATGTCACTCCCGGTACAGCCGTTTCGTCAATGGAGATATATAATGCCATTTCATCGGGCATACTTGTTACGGCTTTCAAAGACGATCATGAAAAGGAAAAAACTATTGAAACACTTTTTGCAACAGACAAGGGCGGGTTTGTGCTGCAGCCTGATCCGGGAATATATGAAAACATATACGAAATTGACTTCTCATCCATGTATCCTACTATAATTGTTAATTAC
>JAKAYH010000080.1 GCA_021826835.1 Thermoplasmata archaeon
TTTCCACTATCACCGAGATTGGGCTCCTTTAGTTAAGTCGATATAGTAAAGCATCAAAACAAGGAAAATAATTAATTCGGCGAGGGTGATTTCAAACAGGAATGATGTGGAAACGCTACCATAAGTAAAGGTTGACTGGTAATATGGATATCCCATAACATTTAAAATTATCAGATCAGCAATGAGTGTCCCAATAACAATTAAAACTAAAAATCTAAAATTTTTCGGATAATTCTTTTGGTTTTTCTTGTATTTCAAATAAAAAAACTGTATGCTAACAATTGAAATTATATAAATTGCAAATAGGTAAATGAAATAAAGAGCATTATCATTCATTGGTTACACCCACATTCTTAACAGGAGATTCACAGATATTAATTCCTATTATACGAAAAAATAAGGTAAGAAGTCCTGTTTTTAATTTTCGATGTTAAATTAATAAAACATAAATATCCTAATTGATATTAGTACTAATTATGATTAGGTTTATCGACAGGGATAAAGAACTTAAATTGTTAGATGAAGAGTGGAATAGTCCAGGTGCTAAATTTATTGTGCTATATGGAAGGAGAAGAATAGGGAAGACCAGTCTTTTGAATGAATTTTGCAAGGGAAAACAAGGTATATTCCACATCTCTGCTGATGAATATAATCACGTTCAAATTTCAGAAATCAGGCAGAAGTTCTCATCTTTCTTCAATGATGATTTTCTAAGAAATACAGATATCCCTGACTGGGAGAACCTGTTTCTTTATTTTTCCAGGATAATCCCGCCGGAAAAAAGATTCTATGTTGTACTGGATGAATTTACTTATCTGGTAAAGAATGATCGTAGCATTTTGAGCAAATTACAACGTTTCTGGGATACCTTCCTTTCCAGAACCAATATATTTCTTGTGATATGTGGATCAGATCTTGGCATGATGGAAAATGAGGTTCTGTCTTATTCATCTCCAACCTACGGCAGAAGATCCAGGGATATTTTGTTGCCACCTATGGAGCTTCAAAGTGCAATGAAGTTTACTAATATGAACTTTGAAGACAGGCTCAGGTTATTTATGACAGTCGGAGGAATTCCGGAATATCTGACCAGAGCTGAAAGATATAGTGATTATAATCAATTCATTCAATCTGAATTCTGGAATAACCAGGGGTATTTCTATCGCGAGCCTTATTATCTTCTTTCACAGGAGTTCAAGGATTATAACACGTATTTTTCAATATTGAATGCAATATCTTTTGGGAAGAACAAGCCTTCAGAAATTGCAAATTTTCTTGGAGTGGAAGGAAGAAAAATCTATCCATACCTGGAGAATCTGATAAGATTGAGATTCATATCAAGAATAACACCCATCTTCAGTTCTAAAAATTCAGGCCATTATGAAATATCAGACAGGATGGTTGAATTCTGGTTTAATTATGTATATACAAACAGGGAATTTATTGAAAGAGGGACGGTCAATGAGAATTTCAATTTTCAAGGATACTTTGGGCGAGTTTTCGAGCGCATAATCAGGGATAGTGTATTTCCACTGATTTATAATGACTGCACAATAGGTACATGGTGGTATAAGGATACGGAAATAGATGTCATAGGCATATCCCCTGACAAGAAGAAAATTATCTTTGGAGAATGCAAATGGAGGGATAATGTTAATCCTGCACCAATAGTTGAAGATTTGAGGAGAAAGGTTAAAGTGTTTCTAAGAGACATGGAGTTCGAATCTGTATCGTACCATATTATAGCAAAGAGTTTTAGCAGAAAAATAGAAGAAGACAACATTTCCCTGCTGGATCTGAGCGATCTGGAAGGAAAGCTTGCCAACAATGGAAAAAGTTGATATAAAACACAAACAAGAATAACAAATAATTTTTTAAATGGACAGAACAGAGATGAAATTTCTTTAAATAATCAAGTCATGAGTATTTTTCAGCATTCCCGTCTAATGTTATTTTTTTGATAGACGTGATTGGAATAATAATAGTTATAAGAAGAAGGATGAGTCCAGACATCCAGAAAACAGTATCAACTCCATAAGAGTTACCTGCCAATGACATGATGACCGCAGCTACAGGTGACAGGCCAAAAGCAACAGATTCAATAAAAGATGTAGTCTTTCCCAATATGTTTCCCGGAATAAGTTTTTGAAGATATGACATAAGAGGGATGTTTGAAAAAGAGGCCATGAAACCAATGAAGAAAGGCAAACTTATCACTATTGTTGCATTCTTTTGAACGCCCATGGCAAATAGAGAAGCGCCAGTTACAGTAAAATAACCAATGATCAGGATCCAGATCCTCTGAATTCTAATTCTTGGGATCAGAATTGCACCAATTAAACCTCCTAGAGAAAAGCTACCCATAAAAAGTCCATATAATTCGGGGCCACCTCCTATTGAATATAATATCAGGGGAGCACCTAAAATATCCAAGATGATAAGAATGGAGTTAAGTGCCATTGAGAACACCAGTATTGGAAGGAGTCTCAGACGAATAAAGGAAAAAGTGGCTTTCCATGTGCTGTTATTGTCTGGCTTTCTATTTTCATGTTCCTTTTCTGTCCCTTCTAACTTTATTATAGGGATTATGAAAATAAGAGACACAATTATCAGCAGAATTGCGAAAAAAGGAAGATAGTTAAACCCCCCAGTACCAATAATGCAAAACCACCCAGAACAGCACCAGTTGTTTCTGACAGGGTCAGTGAAATTTCTCTCAATGAATTGGCAAACACCAGTCTCTCTTCTTTGATCAATATTGGAGTAAGGGTATATGATGATAATCCACCAAGATTGATCATGAAATATGCTGCTCCAATTATTACATATATCAAGTAGAATAGTCCGTTTCCATAAAACAAAACAAACAATAACAAGATGTACAATGCCAATCACCGATTGATGAAAGAAACAGAAGCCGCCCCTTATGTAACCTATCAACAAGTGAACCTGATATAGGTGCTGACAGCAATCCGGATATGGTTAGAGATACACCTACCATCCCTGTCCAGAAAATTGATGCCGTGATTGATAAAACATACCAGGTAATGACTATCATCAGAAAGTAAAAGCCTAACCTGGAAAGTGATCGGCTTATTTGAATATAATAGAAAAATTTCTCATTGCTTTGCTGGTATTGGTGATTCATAATATCATAAGATATGAATAATTAGCTAAAATAGTCAATCACCCCATCTTATTTCAAGAGCATAAATTAAGTGTAATCACCACACAAAGTTAATCACATCTCTTTCTATCTGCCTTCTTCATTTCGTCGGAAATAGATTCATTATTAAATTCACTTAATCCAGTAAAGAAATTGCAGGAGATTAGTCCAATAATCATTTAACTTTCAATGGCTCTCTGTATTGAGAAAACGAACAAAATATGCATGACTCCCTTCCAATCGCAATGTTTGCAAAGCATACTATTATTTTGAATTAATAATATCGGAAGCAAATTCTACCAATTGGTTGATTTTTTCATTATACAACTGGTATAATTCTTTAAATGTATCCAAATCTTGAGAAGACTCATAGCTATAACCCGCATCTCCCCTGAATTTTGTAACCCTGTCGAAAGTATCAAGA
The DNA here is from genome assembly GCA_021826835.1 of Thermoplasmata archaeon. Next base: position 3,591 of record JAKAYH010000080.1, read on the forward strand.
AATTCAAAAAATTTATTCATCTTATTTAGGGGTACTATATCGTTGTCATGGGCAAGAGATCGTAAAATTCTGGAAACGTCATGCCTTTTTGGTACTTCAAGACCAGAATGGATTAGCAGTGCCTTCAATGCAACTTCTCCTGCCATTTCCAGTTCATACACCGCAATGTCATAAGACTCGGATATATATGATGACGAAGAGCTGGAAAGCCAACGCTGTGAATTTCTCAAGGCCTTGGATGCTAAGGTGTCCAACTGATCACCTCGCTTGAATCCACGATAAATCTCTTTACCTTTTTATTCATGATCAATTTTTTAAAGTCCTCTATTGCGGGCCCCCTCTGGAATAGAACTATTCCGTCCCCCAATATGTTGAAATAAATCGGTCTGAAAAGGTTCAGATCGGAGAGAGGGACTATGAAAGGCGATATATCCGAGTATATTCCGACTAGGGACATTTCATCCCTGTATTTTCCAAGGAGGTCTAAGACTGAAAAAAGAAGATTAAAAGCCTCCATCTTCTTCCCATCGAATACAATGAACAAATCAATGTCACTATATTTACTGTTTTCAAGTCTGGAATAAGATCCAAACAGTGTGATACCGAGAATTCTGTTATCTAGCGAAATATGGGCTACAAACTCTGTTAAATATGCAGAAACAGACTTCGGGAGCATGTCGAGTGTTATTGTTCCTCTCATGTAGTATCTGATTGTTTCCGCTACGCTAAACTTTTTGCCGTATTTTTCGTACAGTATCCTTTTTCCCCTGTTTATAAGAGCATGTGTCTCAATATCTAGCAGACTTTGTTTATATTTTACCAACATATATGTATATTACTTTTATACATAAACTTTTCAAAAAACCAAGAAACACGATTTTACTTAAAATTCAATTATAATGATAGAGAATTGTAGTGTCGTAAACATGAAAAAAACTATGGAGAAACTAAAAATTTTACATGATATCTACTTTCCTTCAATGATTGCTATAACGTTTTTTCTTAAAATAGGGTTTAATTTGGAAAGATACTCATCCATCACTTTCCTGTTTACAGCATTAATCAACTCTTCGACAGTTTCATCCGGAAGAAATTTATGGTAATACACGAAGTCTATGAGGATTTTTTCTGGATCTGCAACTGGAATGTAGAAATCGTCATAACGGAGGAGTGAAAAACCAAAGAACATGTTTCTGGCAATCCAGTGAACCAGATAATTCCTCCCTTCAAAATCTCGAACTCCATTTCTTACTTTTCTGGGTGTTATTATTACTGGGTTAGTCTCCTGCTCCCATAAATTCCGCAAAGAGAGGGCATCCTCCAGACCATAATAAAAGGGTTTGAAAGCAAATCCAACAAACTGGGCCTCATTATGGAATGTGTAATGGCCCCTGGTAATTCTATGCACTTTACCTTGCGAAACAAGGTTATTTAGCACGGTTTTGTAATAACCCTCCGGGCCATTTCTAAAGGAGAAAAAATTCCTTGCCTCACTTGAAGAAAAGGCTGGTTTATCTGAGAACATTTCAATGAATTCTTTCATGAATTTCATTTAACTCGCCTCAAGATTCCTTGCCTCATCCCGTCCAATGATGGGGCCAGGCCGGAATATATAATTGTTTTCAATATCTCTTCATCTACTGGAGATTCAAGTTGATTCAAAAAACCAATTAAGCTTAGTTTTGTTGATTCCGGTAATTCACAAGAATTGACTAAATGGTAAATGTCGAAAAGATCTCGGATGTATTTTTTGTTTTTGTATGCAAGGATCTTTTCATAAACAAACTGATCTGGCGTGAGGCTAAGAACTTCAATTCCAGATCCATCTGTTAGTTCATAAGCCATCCGTGTTCCCCTGACATTTGATACATGGTTGATTTCCACCTTAACGTTTGCATTGTCATTGCTAACGTTAGAGAAAATTACATTCCCTGTATCTTTAAGTTTAGACAAAAATAACCCATGGGACTCTATCTGACGTTGAAATGTCAATAACTTTTCATTAAAAGAATTAGAATAAAAATCTAAATCTTCAGAGAATCTTTTTCCTCCATAACATCTCCATATTGCAGTATCACCGTTAAGAATTAGATCATCAGAAATTGAATAAATTATACCCATTAATTCATCCTAGAGATAAGCAATCTCAACTTGTGACCTCTTCCTTAATTGTTTTGCAATAGGTATTTTCATAATATGTGAATTAACTCAAGATATACAATTATATATCTTCAGTTAAGTCCTTTAACATCAATTTTTGAAAAATAATCTATAATGGTTGAAATTTTATCGGATTAGATATCTGAATTAACTTTCTCGATTGTCCTTTCAGAGATATGAATCTAAGTCGCAGCACAATATCCTAACCCAGAAAAGGGATCCAATCTGTAATATAAATTCTTAATTTGTGATTCTTGGTTCGGTATAAGTGTAATAAAACCACTCACTTAAGAATTGACCACCTATGACCATTATATAACCTGTTTAAATAGAGCCTTGTGAAAATCTTCCCGGACAGGGCTATAGGAGCTATATACTCTGCAGGTTTCATATCCGGTATATGCCGATTCCCTGTCTGGCTCCTGATGGCGCTTTACTTTTCAGCATACAGCCATCTCAGTTATATCGATATAGGCATCATATTCACAATTCATGGTCTGGCCCCTGTTGGAATATCCCCTATTGCTGGAAGGTTTTCAGACAGGATAGGCAGGAAAAAGCTACTTCTCTTTAGTTTTGCAATTTCAGAGTTTGCGTTTCTTTCCATGTTTGTTTCAACGATTCTCAATCTTAATGATTTAGTTGTTATAATTGCTTTCATAGGGGATGGAATCGCTACTGCCCTGATCAGGACATTTAACCGAGCAATGCTGTCAGATCTCATAAAAGGAGATACGCACATTAAGGTATTTGGAACCCAGAGGATATTTTCGAATGCGGGAATTGGAATCGGGATGCTTGTGGCTGGCCTGGCCTTTGAATCAGGCCCATTCATGTTTTTCCTCCTTCCAATCATAGGAATACTTGCAGTGATCTTTATCATTTCCATGTTCGTGCCTGAATCAAATGTGGTGAAAGACATTAAAAACGCACCGACTCCAAAGATTCTTATTGGTGCAAGGACCTTCGGCATGTTTGTCTTAATTTCCATAGCATCACTGGTAGCTATCATGTACATGACACCAATGTTTCCTCTATTTTTCGAAGCGGTTGACAAATTTACACCATTTCAGATATCAATGTTTCTTTCAATAAACACACTTATAGTTGTTATATTTCAAATTCCAGTTAACAGATTTGCAATGCGTATAGGTGAAATTGCCACCATAAGTATTGGATTATTCATCTACGGCGTATGTTACCTTTTTATCGGTATGATTTACAATTTTTACCTGGTTGCTTTCATAATTGCCATAATCAGCATAGGTGAAAACATGGTTCTTCCCATGGGAACTGTGGTAGTTTCAAAACTTGCACCTGCTGACAGCAGGGGATATTACATGGGCATATTCTCATCAATTTCAGGAATAGTCATACCAACCGGTGATTTTGGCGGAACATTTATGATTCAATATTTTACAGTTCATTCATTTAATAGCTGGATAGTTCTTTTGATACTCAGTTTGATCATTGCGATTATTCTCCCTGTATATTCAAGGGGTAGTTTAAGGAAAATCAGGCCAGGAACTGTCAATGAAACAATTAATGGATAAAATGACTTATTCCTTTTTTAACTTAATTACGTATATAGGAACTATTGTGTATGTACAATAAGACTTTTGTCTATATCAATACAAATTTAACATTTCTTATATTAAAGCAATATTAATTAATTAATAGTTTGATGTTTGATACTATTAAATAATTGATAGTAATATCAGTTAAAATGTCTGGTCCTGATTTCATGAGTTCCCTGAAGAATCTCGTATATGAGGTAAACTATTTGAGGGAACGACTGGTACGCGAGGAAAAACTTTCCTTCACTTCCATATTTCTTATCACTTTCATCGACATGAAAGGGCCGAAATCTCTCACTGAGATATCTGAAATTCTTGGCCTATCAAAATCTACCATCACACATCTGGTGGACGGTCTTGAAAGTAAAGGATATGTTATCAGGGAATATTCCAGCGGGGACAGGAGGATTGTAACAGTCCATCTATCTCATAATGGCATGAAATTTCTTTCGTACCAGAATGAAATTATGGAAAGGGTAAGAGTTCTTCTCATGACAATCGATCCCGAACAATTGAGGAACACGTCAGTAATTCTCGATCAGATTTCTGAAATGTTAGCAGAACAGAGAAAAAAAGGTGAATAAATTGGAAAATCAAATTTATGACAGGAAATATACAAACGCCATTATGATCCATCTTGCTTTGATCATACTTGTTGTAATGTATGTGGAAGGAATGCTTACTCCATCACTTCCATCCATTGCACAGGGATTTGGCGTAACCATTGACCAGGTCAGCCTGGTCTTATCAGTCTATATGATAACAGGGGTAGCCCTGAGTCCCATAGTAGGAAAGATGGGAGACATCTATGGCAAGAAAAAGATGATGGTAGTAATGATCTTCATCTATGCAGCTGCTGTTTCGGTCACTGGTTTCTCACCGAACTTTACTTTCATGGTGGCCTCCAGGGCCGTACAGGGTGTAGGATTGACCATAATGCCACTGGGTATGTCACTGATCAGGGAAGAATTTCCCAG
>JAKAYH010000081.1 GCA_021826835.1 Thermoplasmata archaeon
ATCCAGAGCTTCATGAATATGAAAATCCAATTATGGACAAAATATCTGTATTTGACGCCATGAAAAGAGATTTCATTAATGTTCCAAGTAATGCCACGATAAAAGAAGCGGTCAGTAAAGTGCGGGAGAGTAAAACGAAATCCATAATGATTGTGGATGATGGGAAATTGGTTGGGTATCTTTCCATTGAAAATATTGACCTTAATGGTGACCTTAGTGGACCAGTTTCATCGGTAATGTCAACCGACATACCGATTATTTCAAAGGATGAAAATATTCATGAAGCTCTGGATAAACTAACGAGAGAACCGGGAGGGAAACTAGCTGTTGTGGATTCAAAAGATCATACCATGATTTTCGGAACTGTAGGTTTCACTGAGGTTGCTGATGCTTATAACAGAGAAATAAGAAGGAGAAAGGCGATTAGGAAGGATTGAGTGCTCAGCTTTCGCAAGGCGTCCCACTTCAAGAGTTGCTTACGGAATTTCCATGGACTTTAATTCGCTTCGATCTGAAAGTACTCTTTCCTTCATGCTAAGCCATATGAATTTAAGAATGCGGGCATGGCTAAAGCAATATGCGATCCGACCACTTTCAATTCTGACCGGTGGCAGATGATGCAACAAATTGAAAGATAATAACGTTTTACTCTCTTTTATCCACCCTATGGCAAATGTTAAAGCAATTAGCCAATAACTTTTGCAAAATTTATTATGCATCAAAAAATTATTCATTCCATGGCCATGACAACTTTCGAGATTGGGGGAATAAGGCAATTCGATCCTCTGGACATCGACGAAGTCATGGAGATTTGCAGTTCATCTCTATCTGAATCTTATTCTAAGAGCGTGGTCTATGAGATATTTCTTTCATGGCATGAAGGTTTTTATGTTTTCGCAGGTGGTAAGCAAATTATCGGGTTTCTTGCCGGAAGCAGAAAAACTCAACATGATGCCAGGGTACTTCTACTTGCAACAAAGGAAAAGTACAGGGGGTTGGGTATCGGGCAGGAATTGATGAATAAATTCGAAGAGAAGTGCAGATATTTAGGAATTCTTAGTGTAAGACTGGAAGTTAGAACTGACAATGTTCTTGGAATAAAATTTTACAAAAGACTGGGTTACTCTATAACATCGACCCTTCCTGCCTATTACAGCGATGGATCTGATGCATATGTAATGTGGAAACCATTATTTTGAATTTGATATTATTTCAAATTCAGTTGTCTTATGACATATGATTTCAAGTTTTCCTGGTTCATCAACAACCGTGTCCTTTCCATAAATTATATCCTTGTGCGAGCGCACCATACCTTCACCTTCAACAATACGCATCACACTTCCTTCCCTCATTTCCAGAGACATCCTGGAGTTTTCTTTCATATGATATGACACAATAGAAATATTTTCTCCGGAAAAGGCATTTTTCATATATCCCCATGGATAATCTACCCTCCCTGCATACTGGCTTCTTACTGTTTCCAGATCTTTTTCGCTATCAATGCCCATCCAGAAAGTTTCTTCTCGGTATGCACCGATCAACTTTCTTCTTGCAAGTTCAGGAAATACTGTTGTTTCTATATCTTTATTAAGATAATCTGCAAAAAATATATCCTTTGCTGAAGATTTTATATAATAGACCCCTGCATTTATAAAATATCTTAAAAATGGTTTTTCTTTGAAGCTTGTTACCTGATCCCCTAGGGTCTCGACAATACCAAAAGGACTCTTCATTCTGTATATGAACATTATCATTTGAAACGGTGAATTTATGGAAAATTTGATAAATTCGCTAAAGTTCAGGTCTGTTATTGTGTCTCCGTTTCTAAGCACAATATCCTGATCAGGGCAATTTTTCATAAGATTTCTCACTGAATACAGTGTGCCCATGGGCTTTTCTTCCTTTAGATAATGAAAATTCATTCCCATGTGGGTTTTACCATATCGCTCCTCTATTTTTTCTCCAAGGTGGCCCGATAGTATGTATATTTCTTTTATGCCTGCATTCTGAAAATCGTAAATTTGCCTGTCCATAATAGTGTATTTTTCCTTTATCTCAATAAGCGATTTGGGAATTTCATCCGTCAAAGGTTTTAATCTCTTCCCATACCCGCCTGATAATATTGCTCCAATCATTGCGAGTGAATCATAGGAACATATAAAAATTATGTTTATAATTAATTTTTTTATATACGAGAATTCAAATTACTTTTAATTTTTTACCTGTTGAGACGAATGCTTCAACCGCTCTTGCTATATCTTCATTAGAATGAACAGCAGATGGCATCAGTCTTATCCTCGCTGTTCCCATAGCCACTGTGGGATATACAATTGGAGAAGCGAATATATTTTCCTCTTCATACAGCAGCTTACTGAATTCCACCGTTTTTCTTTCGTCTCCAATAACAACCGGTGTTATTGGGGTCTTTGTTGTTGTTAGCTTGAAACCATTATCAATAAGTCCTTTCTTCAGGATTTCAGAGTTTTTCCATAATTTTTTTATCAGCGAATCATCTCTGCTCATTATTTCAATAGATTTTAGAACAGCAGCTGCATCGCCAGGGTTCAAAGCACTGCTAAATAGAAATGGTCTTGAACGTTGCCTGAGTAGATCAATAAGATGAGAACTACCGGCTACGAAACCGCCCATTGAGCCTAGTGCTTTCGAAAATGTTCCCATTTCTACCTCAACCTTTCCCGCCAAGGAAAAATGATCAACTATGCCTCTTCCATTTTTACCCAGTACTCCTTCTCCGTGAGCATCATCCACATAACACATGGTATCGTACCTCTCCTTCACCTCTGCTATTTCATCGAGAGGTGCGATATCTCCATCCATACTGAATACTCCATCTGTTATCACAAGGGATCTTTTTCCTTCACTCCTGTGTTCCTTTAGTTGTTTCTCAAGATCTTCCACATTCATGTGCTTATACACATACCTCTTAGCAGAGCTCAACCTTGTTCCATCTATAATACTTGCATGATTTAGTTCCTCGCTAAATATTAAGTCTTCTTTGCCTACAAGCACTGGTATAGTGCCCAGATTTGCAAGAAGACCACCCTGATAAACAAGTGAATCCTCCATGTGCTTAAATTCAGCAAGTTTTTCCTCGAGTTTTCTGTGGATTTCATCTGTACCTGCAATTGATCTTACAGCACCTGCTCCAACCCCAAAGCTTTCAATTGCCTCTATGGCTGCTTTCCTTACCTCCGGATGATTTGCAAGTCCCAGGTAATTATTGGAGCACATGTTGAGCATTTTACGGCCCTCAATATTGACCCACGCTCCCTGCGGACTTTGGAGAATTCTTATCGGCACATACCTTCCTGAAGATTTCAAAGATGCAATTTCATCATCTACCCAACCGAGATTTACCATAATATCATATCCTTACTAGCTTTATAATTTTACTTTGTGAAAAAAGTTTATCCGTCGCCTTTTTTAATGCCATATTGATTACCTGATGTGTCTAAAATACTTATGACCGGTTCCGCTGGTCAGGTTGGCGGAGAACTATTATTAGAACTTGAAAAGAAATTCTCATCAAATGATATAATAATATCTGACATTAGTGGATTGGACAGAATTTCTGATAAATATGAAAAAATTATTCTTGATGTAAGAAACTATGATTTATTAAAGCAAATAATTAAAGAAAAAGATATAAGGTATATATTTCATCTTGCCTCAATTCTTTCAGCTAAGGGTGAAGAAAACCCAAAGCTTGCTTTTGATGTTAACATGAACGGAACACACAATGTTCTATATGCAGCAGCAGAACTTAGAATAGACAGGGTCTTTATACCATCTACCATAGGGGTTTTCGGACCGGAAGCACAAAAGGATAATACCCCAATTTTAAATGCATCAAGACCCAGGACCATGTATGGTATTTCGAAATTCACTGCAGAATATCTAATGCAATACTATTTTGAACGGAGTAACCTCGATGTAAGAGGAATAAGATATCCCGGTCTGCTGAGCTATAAAACACCGCCTACAGCAGGAACAACAGATTATGCAGTAGATATGATCATACACGCTGCTAAGGGCAAAGATTATACATGCTACCTAAAAGATGATGCAGTTCTTCCAATGATGTATATGCCAGACGCCATGGAAAATACAATTAGGCTCTTTAATGCCCCACTCAAGAACTTAAGATATCGCGGAGAGTACAACATATCAGCCTTCTCATTTTCACCAGGCGAATTAGCTGAAGCCATTAGGGAATTTGTTCCCAACTTCAAAGTCAATTATAAACCTGACAGCAGACAGAAGATTGCAGAATCCTGGCCAAGAAGCCTTGACTGTTCAGATGCGATAAAAGATTGGGGTTTCAATGCCAGATTCACTTTAAGGGAAATGATCAAAGATATGATAACCAATATCCAAAAAAATTAGTATTATTCCCCATATCACCATGTATCAGCTATTTAAGTCCAATTTGAGATGACGGTGGTTATTAACTTTTAACATAGTGTTCAAGTCAGTCTAAATGCATGGAATAATGTCTTATTGAGTCGGAAACAAATTGTTTAATTTTGTTAATTGCCATATTACTAACCTTACGTCATTCAAATTTCTGCAAAATGGGATTATTGAGGAAATCAAAACCCTCCATCAAAGATTCTATGGGAACTTCTTTTATCTGCCTCTGAGAATCCCGTTCTCTAATTGTCACAACATTTCTTGAAAGCGTATCATAATCCACGGTTATACAATACGGAGTTCCGATCTCGTCCTGTCTTGAATATCTTCTACCAATAGAACCACTGTCGTCGAAAAGAATCCTCGATTCAATTTGTCTTAAGGCATTGAAAAGTTCTTGTGCTCTCTCTGTGAGCCCATCCTTCTTCTGAAGAGGCAATATTGCTAGAACATATGGAGAGATTTCCTCTTTTAAGGAAAGAACCTTGTATCCGCTTTCTCTCTTATTATACGAGGATGATAGAATCGCCATAATCATTCTGTCAATACCATAGGCAGGTTCCAGAACCTTCGGAATAATATCACCATTTTCACCTAAACTCATGTTCTGTCCTGAAGAATTCTGGTGATTTTTTACGTCAAACTGTCCTCTATCAGATATCCCCACAATTTCAACCCAGTCTTCGTCTAGAAGAAATTCAAGGTCCCAGCAATCTGATGAATAATGTGCTAACTCATCTTTTCTGTGTTGCCTGAATCTCAATCTATTTCTGTCTATTCCAATCCTTAAAGCAATCCTTAATGTTACTTCCATGAAATAGGCATGCTCAGGTGTTCCAATTATACCTTCCTCGAATGCTTTTTCGATATCTTTCTTCTGCTCTCTCCCATTATTGCTAAGGAGTGTTATTACTTCCCCTTTGTCGGGATAAAAAGGAGATTTGTTGGACGGGTCTATGAATACCTCAACCTCAGCCATGTTAAATTCCCGCTGTCTTATGATTGCCTGCCTTGGGGAAATTTCGTTCCTGAATCCTTTCCCTCTCTGAATTACAATCATTGGCAATTTTCCTCGATTATACGTAAGAAGAAGTTTGAAATTAACAAAGATTCCCTGTGCGGTTTCCGGCCTGAGGTAAAGTTTTTCATTTCCGTTTGATGATATCTGAAACATGAGGTTGAAGTTGTAAGCGTTCTTAAGAAAAGAACCGCATTTTGGGCAACGTATCTTGTTATCTAAGAGAAGTGATGAGGCTTGATCCTCGTTCAATGGAACAAGATTTATCCCTTGATTTGAGAGTAAGGATTCTACTTTAAAACTTGATTTGCATTGTTCACATGTTGTGGCAAGGTCAGCGAATCTTTGCAAGTGCCCGGATGCCCGAAAAACTGCTTCCGGTGTTATGGACGGAGAATCATACGGGATTGCCCCTATTTTCAGGTATTCCTCCATCCAGATCTTATAGACATTTTCTTTCAGTATTGCTCCCAGAGGAGCGTAATCATATAATCCGGCAGAACCACCATAGATCTGAAATGAAGGCCAGAAAAACCCCCTTCTTTTGCAAATTTCAACAATTTCATCAAAGTTTGACATCGAATACCCCCATTAGATCAAGGTCATAAAGCATTCCTGATAATCTTCCTGGGCCTTCAAGAACAGGTAAATGATTAAAATTTCCCTTGCTCATCTTATTAGCAATTGAACCAATCGTCTCTTTGGAATATGCGACGACGGGATCTCTGATAAGTATGCTTTCTACCGTCTCCTGTGGCATTTTTATCTGATTTCTTTCTATAAAGTATGAGCCCATATTTCTAATCCCTCCCCACGTCCATGGATCTTCGTCAAGGTCGCTTCCCGGATTGGTTCTATTGATGTTTGAAATAATATCGATTTTATCAAATAGATCTCTGTCTGTTATTAATCCCTTGAATACTCCCTCTATATCAATGATTGGGTTTGCAAATGTACCGCTGTACCTCATGGTATAATAAGCAACGGAAAGTGGTGTTTTCTCCCACATGGGAAATGTAATTCCCAATCTTATGTTCTTAATCTCCACATTTGGAAATCGTTGAGCCATAATTCCAAGAAAGTTCTGTGGAGTGAGAATTCCGATTACTCTGTTTGACTCATCAGTAACGATAATGTGCCTCCTTCGTTGCCTTATCATCTCCCTGGCTGCGAACTCAATTGAATCTTCTGGATTAACCGTTTTTGCGTTCCTCATTACCATTGCAGCCTGAGTTTCATTTGGATTGTTAAATATGTCCCTCCTGCTTATAACACCGGCAAAAATTCCATTTGAATCTGTTACAGGCATGCCAGTTATATTATTCCTTACCAAGGCATCCACTGCATCCGACAATGTTCCGGGAACTTTAAAAATGATTGGGTTTTCAGTCATTATATCTCTTACTGACAGCTCCATATTAAGGGTTATACATTTCCGCTTATCATAATATTGCTATTCAATCATTATTTTGTTCATAGGTGAACTAAAAACATTTAAACTAAATAGATTATACACTCTGGAAATTGGTATATATGACAACCTCTAATGATTATGATGTAATTGTTGCTGGGGCAGGGATGTCAGGTAGTTTGGCGGCAGCTATGGCGGCCAGAGGAGGGGCATCAGTTTTGCTTGTGGATAGAAACAAAGAAGAATCCGTCGGGAAAAAGACTGTTTGGGGATGGACATGCGGTGATGCAGTTGCTGGAAGCCATATTGACTTTCTTCAAAAAAACACAGGCGTTACATTTTCACACCCGGAACTTGATCAGAAGGTGGACGGTGTACTCGCTCTTTCGCCAGATCTTTCCTCGAAATATCCCTTCGATGGTCTTGGATATTCATTGGATAGACCAGAATTTGAGAGAAAATTACTGCAGATAGCCTTAAAGAGTGGGGTTGAGTATATTCCCGAATTTGAAGTGGATGGTCCAATAGCAGAAAATAATGTAATCACCGGTATATCGGGAAGAGCCAAAGGAGGAGAAAAAAAGGTCTTCAAATCGAAATTAGTTATAGACTGTCTTGGAGTCTCCACTGTTATCAGAAGAAAACTCCCAGAGAATCCATTTATAGACAGAACCATAGATATCGATGATATTGAAAGCACTGGTAGATATATCTTTGAATTTGAATCTCTTGATCACGAAGATGAGAGATATTACGACAGAAAATATGCGCTCATACATCTTAACAATGAGATTGCACCTGGAGGATATGGATGGGTTTTCCCAAGATCCGGAAACAGAGTCAACATTGGATTGGGAGTACAGAAAAGGAGTCTTGACATTAGAAATAAAGCACTGGGAAAGTCAGATAATCTTCAATCTCTAATTGACAATTATGTTAAAATGTTACCTGTGTTTAAAGACCTCAAAATATACGACAAGGATAGTAACGGAAAGGGATCATGGTCTGTACCAGTAAGAAGACAGATGGAAAGTCTGGTGTTCAATGGATATATGGGGGCTGGTGACAGTATGGTTATGCCAAATCCAATCAGCGCAGGTGGAATTGGCCCCGCTCTTATCTCAGGTATAGTCTGCGGAAAACATGCCGCAAGAGCTGTACAGGAAGGAGATGTATCTGTAAAAAATTTGTGGAGTTATAATTTAGAATATAACGAACTCTACGGGAAGAAGATGGCAGGAATGGAAGCTTTCAGAATATATTTGCAATCCCTAAACAATTCAATCCTAAACTATGGAATGAAATCATTCCTTACGAATGAGGAAGCATCCGATTTAACCGTTGGTTTAATCCCTGAGTTGTCCATGG
>JAKAYH010000082.1 GCA_021826835.1 Thermoplasmata archaeon
ATGGAAAATACCATAGAAGAGCTAAAACAGTCTGTCATCCACAATAGGAACATTTTGAATGGTATAAAGACCGATTATGAAATCTCAGAGGCATGGCTCAAGAGGCTAAAGAATTTAGCTGGAGACTCGGTTTATAGGGGGGCAGAAAGATGATTGATATGGGAAAACTTCAAAATATAGTATTCATAAGTGAGGATGAAAAAATGGAACTCATGGAAAACGAGGGAGAATACAAAGAATTGGTAAGGTTGCTGATGGAAGAGCACAAACAATATATGGATAACCTGGAAGTTGTTTCAAATATCCACTCACAGCTAGCTGCGATTAACTATGATGTTCATGAAAAATTCATGAATACTCACAAGAACTCCATAGTTGTTAAATCATATATGGCAGAACTTAAGATGCTTGGAATTCCCATTGGTTCTGATCTGGATGAAATAAACAGGATTCTCGATCATTACTTAATACTTCATGAATTCCAATAGGAATTAATCTGTCAAAAAATCCTTAGGAAATTTTTGTTTAAATCAAAGTTTGTGCAATTATGTAATGAAAGTATTAAAAATGAATCTAATCCAGACGTTTGGCAATAACTTCACTTAAATCCTGAATGTTCATCTTATCTTCCCTGTTTGTTGTTTTTCTTGCGTCGTCTAGCATGGTCATACAGTATGGACATGCAGTGACAACTGTTGAGGCATTAATCTTATCTGCCATCTCTATACGTTTATGGGAAACCATTGTACCTTCAGTCTCCTGCATCCATAGTCTGCCTCCGCCGGCACCACAACAGAGAGCCTTGCTTTTGTTTTTCTCCATCTCCTGAAAGTTTTCTGTGAATGATCCGATAATCTCTCTGGGAGCATCGTATATCTTGTTGTATCTCCCAAGATAACAGGAATCATGGTATGTATACTTCTCACTGGAATCTGAGGTTAATGCCTTTACGCTTATCTTCTTATCACTGATGAGCCTGTTAATGTATTCAGAGTGATGATAGACCTCAAGTTCAACACCATATTCCTTGTATTCATTTTTCAATGAATTAAAGCAGTGTGGACAGGCAGTTATGACCTTGTGAATCTTCTTTTCCTTGAATGTTTCCACATTCTGTTTAATCATCATATCTGCCAAATACTCATTTCCGGTTCTCCTTGCCGGATCACCCGTGCATTTCTCCATGCTACCTAGAATGGCAAATTTAACCCCTGCTTTTTTAAGTATCTTTGTGACAGATTTTGCTATATCCTGATTCCTGCGATCATAGGATGCAACACATCCAACCCAATACAGAACATCATAATTTGCATCTGGGTTCTTTGAGAGGTCAACAACTTCAAGATTTTCTGCCCAGTCTCCCCTCGTTGAAGGGTCTATTGCATAGGGGCTCGCATAAGATTCAATATTTCTGAAAAGATCAAGGGATTCCTTAGGGGCCTTACCCTGATTCAGAACAAGTGATCTTCTCATATCTATTATTTTAGGTACATGATCAATCATTACAGGGCACTGCTCAACACATGCCATGCATGTGGTGCATGACCAAAGGTCTTTTTCCAATATGGGATCTCCTATGACCGTCTTGAAGACTTCATCTGGATTTCCCTTGTTCTTCCTATATTCCTTGCCCTGTGCCATAACGGTTTCTCTTATGTCCCAGATGATATCTCTTGGTGAAAGTGTCTTCCCGGTCATGTTTGCAGGACAGTTATCTGTGCACCTGCCGCATTCTGTACAAGAATAGAAATCGAAGTAATCCTTCCATGTGAAATCCCTGATGTCTGTCGCACCAAATCTTGTTTCTTTCTCAAAATCTATTGGGAGAGGTGTTGCCTGAGTACCTGTTGAAAAGAGGACATTAAAGGGAGCTGCAAAGAGGTGAAGGTGCTTTGATCTGGGTATATAAATAAGAAACACCATGAAATCCAGCGCATGAATCCAGAAGGCTGACCAGAAGATGTAATATACATATGAAGACGGTGCCTTAGGAATAACCGAAGCCAGAGCATATGAAAAAGGTTCCAAATAATGGGGTGCTCCGGATCGAACTACAAACGTATATCCACTCAGGAGCCCCTGCATGTCAAGAATTGACATTATGAAGTAAGTGACCATGAGAAGCCCTATGAGAACTAATATAAATGCCGCTTCAAAACCGTTGAATCCTTGATATCTCTTTATCTTAAGCCCCCATCTCCTCACGGCAGCATAGATAACATCTGCAATTACTATGCCTGCAAATATATTAACGGTGAAGAAGATGATATCAGTGAGTATACCTGGAGAAAATAGCTGATGACCAAATATGGTAACATAGAAGAAGTCAACTGAATATGCTCCAAAAACTATAAAACCCCAAAACATAAGCGCATGCATTATGCCCGCAAAAGGGTCTTTAAAGAGCTTCGCTTGAAGGAAGACATTTCTTATGAGTATGTAGATCCTTCTCCCAAGATCAAGCTTCATGCGAGGCTTTTTCAACGGAATTTTTAATGCATCCCATAGGATTTCATACAGTTTATAAAAGAAAGCGAACACAGCAATGAGTATACCTGCCAGCACTAGAATCGAAACTAAATTCATATCAAGGCACCATTATTGGATCCTTCAGATCCTATTTTGTAGATAAAGGTAAGGTTAAAAAAGTAATCGATTTCGACATACCTTTCTTATGTAATGCAACAATGATAAAAAGAAAAAATTAGGATAATTTTTCCACAATTTTTGGAATTATCTGGTAGAGATCACCTACAAGACCATAATCTGCTTCCTCGAAAATCGGAGCAGTTTTATCTTTGTTTATGGCAATTACGATCTTGGATCCTCTCATACCTGCTATATGCTGTATCTGACCTGATACTCCTACTCCCACATATATGGCAGGTCTGACCTTTTTCCCTGATAATCCTATTTGTCTATCTTCGCCCAGCCACTGATAATCAAGACACACAGGTCTGGAACCTGCAATTTCACCGTGCACAGCTTCAACTAGTGGTTTGACCGATTCAATTCCTTCCTTCTTTCCTAGCCCCCTGCCAATGCACACTATAATTTTCGCATTTTCAATGTTACTCCCCTCAGCTTTCTTGGACTGTCTGCTGAGTATTTTTATTTTGGATTGCGGAGCTTCTATGGAAAATATTTCTGATTTCTTATCAGACTTTATGGCATCTGAAATTCCCGGAGAAACTGTGAATATCTTAGCCTGGGATTCTTCTTCAAGAACGGTTTTACCTCCCAGATAGAATCTTTTCGTTTTTGCCTTTGAACCATCAAAGGAGATCTCGTTGATCTCTGGGACTATTCCTGCACCCAACGCCACGGAGAGAATACCAGCTGCTTCTCTTCCCAAAATGGATGAACTCAGGAAAATATTATCGATACCTTCCTTCTTAAACAATTCTTCCAGAAGCTTTGCTGCACTGTCAGAAAGGATATCACCCTTAATGGAATATAACTTTGAGGCTCCAAAATTTGAGGCCTCAGAAGAAGACTTTTCAAGCCCTACTCCAATAACCTCTCCTTTCTCCCTCAGGTATGTAATCATCTGGCTGAGGGAACCAAGATTTTCAGAGAACACTAAAAATTTCATTTCATCCCCTCCTTCAATACTTTTACAACCTCTGGAATACCTTTATCCATATCTTCGAAAATGAGTTTTTTACGCTCACTTCTTGGTGCTTTATTAGAAACAAGAGTTACTGCCTTTGAAACGACGGGAGCTATTTTTTCTGTCTTTATGGGTTTTCTTCCAGCTGCCATAATCTGCATAACTGGTGGAAGTCTTGGTTCGTTAATCTCCTGACTGATGGAAACAATTGATGGCAACGGAGATTCTATCTCTATGTTATCCTCTTCAAGGATTCTGGTTACCTTTACTGTTGTTTCTGTTACCTCAATCTTCCCGGCGTTTCCTAAGAGCGGTTCGTTAAGAATGCCGGAAAGCATACCAGGTATTAATCCAGTAATTGAATCTGCTGACTGGTTTCCAAGGATTACAAGATCATGTTTGATTTCCTTGATTTTTGACGCAAGTATTCTTGCAGTATTGGCGGGATTATGTTCCTCATAACCATCAATGATAATCCCTTCATCCGCTCCTATTGCAAAGGCCTTTTTCATTATAGCTGAGGATTGTTCATTGCCAAGGAGAATTGCGGTTACTTTTCCCTTGTATTTTTCTTTTAATCTTACAGCTTCTTCAACAGCATGTTCACTAAGAATCTCAACAGTCTTAGGAACATTCTTTATCATTGGTTCCCTTGTGTTGGAATCTATCTTTACCTGTTCCAGATCAGGCATCTGCTTAATCAGAACTATAATGTCAACCATTTTCTTTACCTGATTGGAGATGTTCTTACGTTCTTTATATTTTTCCAATTAATGTTAAGGTCTTGTCATGAAAAGAGAATTTATCAGCATTAACAATGCCGAAAAAATACCCATAATTCATAAAAGGTTCAGAATCCTTTACTTTAACTCATAGAAGTCGCTAATAAAAAACGGTAACAAACTTCCATAAGGTCATCAAAGGGGTAACCTAAAAACTAAATAGGGTGTAAAATTCCTTTCTTGTGGAAAATAGCAGGAGATTATCAAGTCATGCAACTGCTACTATTATTATAATGGCAATAATGGGCATACTGGTTAACTATGTAGAAACTATGATCACGCCGGCTTTGCCCATTTTAAAGTCAGATTTCAATGCATCATACGACTCTTTATCATGGATTATAACAGCATATGTAATTTCAGGTACTGTTTCAGCAGCAATATTCGGAAGACTCGCTGATATGTACGGCAAAAAGAGGATCTTTATGCTCTTATCTCTGATATATGCCATAGCTGTTTCTTTCGGAGGATTTGCAACCACGCTGGAGGAATTCATAGTCATCAGAGCGGTACAGGGTCTCGGCATGGGAATGTTCCCTGTGGCTTTTGCTTTGTTGAACGATCAGGTTCCAAAGGAAGAACTACCACTTGCGCAGGGTATATTGAGCTCTACATTTACAGCAGGGGCAGCGCTTGGGTTAGTTCTGGGTGCATGGATAACTCAAACCTATGAATGGGAATATTCATATCACTCTGCTATTCCTGTGGCATTTGGCCTTTTAATTGCTTCTTATCTCTATTTGAAGGATAACAGTCAAAGAACAAAATCGACAATAGATTTTCTCGGCATAAGTCTCATATCGAGTGGAGTTGTCCTATTGATACTTGGTCTGTCTGAAGGGCAGTCGTGGGGATGGTACAGCCTTTCTATCGAATCATCGTTCTTCATGTCAGTGGTTCTTCTACTTCTGTTCATACTGGTTGAATCAAGGAAATCAGAACCGTTTATCAGTATGAAGCTGATGAAAATCAGAAATGTATTTTTATCAAATTTTACGGGACTCTTTGCCATGGCTGCCATGTTCTTTCTCTTCTACAGCGTGCCCCCGCTTCTTGAAGATCCATCGCCGGCAGGGTTTCAGCTCAGTATATTTAATTCAGGTCTTACAATGCTCCCGGCAGCATTGGCATCAATGATTTTTGCCCCGGTTGCAGCGGTTGTGACAAAGAGGTTAAGTCCTAAAATTTCCATAGAAATCGGAAGCGTGGTACTCTTTCTTTCATACATAGGTCTCTACTACTTTCGGGCATCGCCACTACAAATTACTGAGGATGCTACAATTCTTGGAATAGGACTATCTTTCATATTTGTTGGAATGATTAATATCCTTCTGGTATCAACACCATCTGGAGATGCAGGTGCGTCAACAGGTATGAACGTGGTATTCAGAAATATCGGCTCTGCAGTAGCGCCTGCAATAAGTGGTGTTTTCGAAACGATGTATGAGATCAAGGCAATTTCCGGTGTGAATTCCAAAGGCATTCCTGAATACTCATTGTTTCCAGATCACACGGCTTTCAGTTATATCTTTCTTACTGGGATGCTGTTTCTTGTAGTCTCTATTATTTTTACTTTATTCATGAAAGTACCTAAGAAAGAGGGAAGATAAATTGAAATGGTTGCAGGAGCAAGTAACGATTTATTGCATTAATAACTCCATATGTAACCCTTAAATTTAAAAAATATGTCGAAATCGAAAGATTATTTTAACCGATTCCTAATACATGGTACGGTAATCAAATGGCAAAGGAGAATGAAGTTTATATAGTAGGTTACAAAAGAAGCGCGTTTTCGAGATCGAGACCGTCTGAACCTGAGCGCGATGCATTCAATAATATTAGGATGGATGAAGCTCTTGGATTGTTGATTAGGAATATCATTAAAGATACAGGAATAAGAGAAGGCGAAATCAATGATGTGATAACAGGATGTGCATTGCAGGCAGATGAAAATTGGACGTACGGCGGAAGGCATCCAGCTTTTCTTGCAGGATTGCCATTCAACGTGACAAGTATGTCTCTTGATCGTGCCTGTTCATCCTCATTGAATGCAATAACCATAGGTGCCATGGAAATTATGACCCAAAATGCTGAGATTGTTTTTGCAGGCGGAATGGAGCATATGACACATATGCCGTTAAATAACAATCCTCACATCAAGCCAAATATGAAACTTTTATTGAGGCCAGAATATGCTAAATATCAGATGAGCACATCATATTCAATGGGTTTAACAGCAGAGAAGCTGGCAGAAAAATCTGGAATATCAAGAGAAGAAATGGATAAATTCTCCTATGAAAGCCATGTTTTGGCAAGGAAAGCACAGGAAAATAATTTTCTCAAAAGAGAAATTCTTCCAATCAAGGTTGAATATCAGGGTTCAGAAAAGGCAATAGACGAAGATCAGAGCATAAGGAAAGATGTAACACTTGAAGGATTTAGTAGTCTTAAGCCTGCGTTCAAGGAAGGCGGGAAAATAACAGCAGGAAATTCATCACCGTTAAATGCAGGAGCATCTGCCGTTGCACTTATGAGCGGCAAAAAAGTTGATGAATACGGCATAAAGCCAATTGCAAGAATCAGATCATTTGCATGGGCAGGTGTTGATCCATCAGTAATGGGAGAGGGCCCCGTGCCTGCCTCAAAACTTGCTCTTCAGAGGGCAGGACTTTCAAGCGACGATATCGATCTATGGGAAATCAACGAAGCTTTTGCCGTTGTTGCATTGAACGCAATGAAGGAGCTAAAAATTCCCAGAGACAAGGTTAATGTAAACGGTGGAGCCATTGCAATAGGTCACCCACTGGGAGCCAGCGGAGCAAGACTTGCAGGAACGCTTGCAAACAGCCTTGCAGATAAGGGTAAGAAGCTTGGACTTGCAACCCTTTGTGTAGGCGGAGGACAGGGATATTCTACTATATTGGAGAGGATGTGAATGGATTTTGAGTTAAGTGATGAACTGAAGGATTTCAGGAAGATGGTAAGGGAATTTGCTTTGAGCGAATTCACCAGTGAAGTAGCAAGAAAACGTGATTTCGAGGAAAGCTACCCTGATGATTTAAGAATTAAATCTTTGCAGAAGGGTATTATTGACTTTGCTAACCCATGGAAAACAATGGTGGCAATCGAAGAGCTCTGCAGAGTTGATGCAGGGCTTGGAATATCCGTAACAGTTCCATACTTCGGAGCAGAGGTTATCATGTTGTTTGGTAAAGATGCCCAGAAGGAAAAATATCTTTCGGAGGTCAACAAGGGAAAGAAGATGATGGGCCTTGCTGTGACAGAACCCGGAGGAGGAAGTGATGTCGCTGCAAATAAAACTGAAGCAGTGAAGAGCGGGAACAAGTATATACTCAACGGATCTAAAATGTTCATAACCAATGGTCAAATTGCTGACTTTTTTGTTATGCTTGCCAGAACTTCTAAAGCAGACTCAACAAAGAAGCACAGAGGTATGAGTACCTTCATTGTTGAATCAAAATTTAAAGGGTTTTCATCAAATAAACTTGAGGGAAAACTAGGAGTCAGAGCAACAAACACAGCTGAACTGATCCTGAACAACGTGGAAGTTCCGGAGGAAAACCTCATAGGAGAGGAAGGGAAGGGATTTTATTACATAATGACATTTTTCAACATTTCCAGAGTATTTGTTGCAGCTCAGGCCATAGGAGTGGCACAAGGAGCGCTTGATCGTACGCTGGAATATTTGAAAAATAATGCCCCATCTGGTGAAATGCAAAATGAACACGTTCAATTCACACTCTCCGATATGGCAACAAGAATTGAGAGATCGGA
>JAKAYH010000083.1 GCA_021826835.1 Thermoplasmata archaeon
TACTGGGCCTATCTGATTCCCTTCCTGATGGGATAGTAACAGCACTGTCAAAGGTAGGAGCTGGTGCACTCTCCCCATATCTTTCTAACCTCCCTCCAACAGAAGCAATATTTGGAGCATTCCTTGGTATAAACCCGGCAAAGGCAATTCTCCAGTCCCTTCCCTACTTACCTGCATCAATTTCCAGTTCCACTGTCACGTACCTAGAAAGCAGGACCTGGTTCCCAAATGTAATTGCCCCTTTATTCATGAATTCACTCGACACAGTATTTCTCATGGGTGCAATAATCACATTGTTTGCTGCCCTGATATCTATCTTCCGGGAACCGAAAAAACGTCATTAAACGGAATCAACGTCCGCTTCTTTGAAAATTAATCAAGACCGCTATCACTGAAATTTTGAATTTCATTTTGTTTCTCAGGGAAAAAAGTGATCGAATTTACATTATTAATCGACATATCATACAAAGCATGATTTGCTTTATATGACTTACATCATAAAGGAGGGTTTATTTTAATTGCATTTAAGTTTGCGATTGGCAAAGAATAAATTTCGAAAATGCAAGTGCAACTCTAAATTGCTTGATAGACTCTTAAGAGGTGTGTTTATCATCCCCTGTATATCTAACATAAGTATAATATTCGGGCTTAAAGTCACTAAAGTTGTCTAAGAAGTTTATTTCTCTGAATTAAGAAGAAGCGCCTGCCAAAATTAATATCGATGGAAATGCACTCCAGTCAATTGCATCCTTTGCAAATGCAATTAATGATCCACTTGCATTTTGCCATTAGTATTTCAGTGGTGGAATTCACAAACCTCCGCCACCTAATCCTCTACTACTTCCTCCAGTGTAAGACGTATCAAGATGGAAACGGGTCCACCATTAACATGGATAGTTCCAGAATAGAGCCCGTTATTTGTTTTGCCATAGCTATTTCCGACCGTCCATCATTAACATGGATAGTTCCAGAATCCGGTGATCCGGACCAAACATAGGTTATTGTGCCATCAGAAACATGCACAGTTGCACTGGATACACTCCAGTCGAAATAACCGTTGGGCTCACTGAATGAAATTGGACTGGATGATGATTGCTCTGTATATCCATTCAAAGTAATCGCCCATGGCTCACCATGATTACTGCCTCCACTGCTGAATGTCACTGTATAATGAATGGTGGGTGTGAATGATATTAACTGTGTGTATGAGTATGAATTTGGCCCCAAATCTAATGTTCCAGATGATGGTGATGAAGAATACCCTGCCACCTGACCTATTGCATATTCGTCTAAATTGTAAGGCACGTGGAATGTAATTTCATCTGAACTGCTTTGTATGGTCTAACTGCCACCCGACCATTTCAAAGTGACAGACCATGTATTGCCATTGAGACCTGATTCCTTGAAAGTGTAAGAGTAGGGATTTGCACTGATGTTTTTTTCGCGGTTGGTATCCTCCCCTCTCATAATATCAATCTGAACATGTTCCTGTACTGTCTTTGATAGACCTGTTATTGTAATGCCGGTTGTGAAATCATCAGGTAACAAATCTAACAGTGTCCAGTTATGTGCCGATGCATTTTTTACGTTGAACGGAGCCACAACCCCACACAAAACGACGAAACTGCTGAAATGATACGTTGATGTGTTTGAGGAAAGTGAATCATTGGCGAAATATTCATCTATATTCATTGTGGCATTGGCAGAAGAGTTGAAGGTATAAGCGCTTGGATAACCCCCCGGATATTTCTTTATGGAAATATTTGTATTATTTGTATACGTAGAACATAGGTATTCGTTTTTTAACTCATACACATAGTACGGGACATCTGGGCTCTGGAAGCTCTGAGTGATAACAAGCTCCGATGGTTTCAGGTTCCATGGCAGGGAACCATTTATCCATACTCTCATAAAGAAGTTTAGGCCTTCGAATATCCCGATACCCGGGAGAACGGTCAGTGTTATGGATGAATTTTTGTAACCTGGTTCCGATATCTTTGAAATAGATGTAACGGCAGGCAGGCATTCATTGTTATTTTCAAATGACAGATTTGAATTAAAGGTTCTCGTAGTGTTGAATGTCTGAACACCGATTTGTGGAAGAGATACTTTTTCATATACGTAATATAAAGATATGGAAGTGGCTGCAATCACAATAACCACAAGAATTACAGAAACAATGATTTTCATTCTTTCATTTAGATGCATTGGTTGAATCATGAATTAATGAGTTTTCGCCATTTATAATTTACCATATTTGAAATCGACCAATTTCATTTTGGCAAATATTGAAAATACTGGAAGGACATTTTCATTAACGCTCCCTTGGTTTTGGTCTGGTTATGCGTGGATGTATCGAGAATTGCTGCACTGAAATTTTATGTGCCTCATACATTCTAAAGAATCTCGCAGAAACAAAGATTATCCTGCCCAATAAGAAGGAATGTCATACCAATGCAATAAATCTTGAGGCACTTGCAAACGGTCTTATAATATTATAAATTGGAATTGAGAAGAAGCAAAAACGGTCTTGAAAACCATCGCTTGCTGACGCATGAAGTGTCCAATACTCATCAAATTAATGATAGAACCTTGCTTTCATTATGTAATACACTTCAAATATTATAAATATCCAAATAAGAATGGCGAGGAATATCTGATGATAAGCGAACACTGCTGAGCATGCCTGAACCATAACCCCATAAACATCATGCGTTCTTCCCTGACGTACCTTGGAAACCCACTGATCCATTGAAAGGCCAGAATTGTAATTATCATTGAAGAGATGCGACACGAAATCCACAAGGACGCCGAAACTTGAGAATGCTCCTACCTCAATCCCTACGAAATTCAGAATGGAGTCCCTGTTATAAAGTATGAGTACTACAAAAATGGCGAATGAGAGCAGTGCAAAGTATACTCCCTTTGTTTTTCCAGTGATTACAAGGTGTTCCCATTCTCTGAAACTGAGATCTTTTGCCATGCTGCCATGTTAATTATCTGAAAGTGCTATTACATTTTTCCTCAAATCATATCTACTCCTTCTATTGTTTCCAAAATTACTGCGCAAGAATGGCAGGTTATGTTAAATAAGTCACTTTTACTCCGGAAACACTAGATACAGCTTATCTAGGTCCTATACAAATAATGTTGTGAACTAAATCCGTGATATTTTGCATGATCAATTCATCCATGCAGAAATGCAAAATATATTACTGTAGAAATTATGTTCTGTATCATGGCACTCAGTATTGTAGTTTCAGGCTTTGAAAATGGTGCTGAAATTCCACAGAAATACACATGTATGGGAAATGACATATCACCCGAGGTTAACTGGGATTTCGAGGATGAGAGAACCAAGAGTTTCATACTAATAATGGATGACCCTGATGCACCAAGAGGAACTTTCACTCACTGGATAATCTACTTTCCTGATACTATTATAAGAATCATTCCAGAAGATTACAAAAAACACAGTGATTTCAAAGGGTATATAGAAGGAAGGAATGATTTTGGTCTCACCGGATACAGAGGACCCTGTCCCCCTCCAGGTCATGGATACCACCGGTATTTTTTTCGCCTGTATGGTCTCAACGAGGCTCTTCCCATCAGGGAAGAATCCTCTTCCATAGAGATACTTACAAAAATAAGAGGAAGAATAACTGAGCAGGGTACCTATATGGGAAGATTCAAGCGATAGAAATTTATGTCATAATTATTCGTCATCCAAAAAATTCAGTTACCATTTACGATTCAATTTTTATATCCTGATTTCCTTTAGATGATATGTTTGATTCTGGTTTTCCAGAAGAGATGTTCCAGGGAGACAACAGATTTTCATGGTATTCCATGATGAGATCTTCATCGCCTGTCTTTCATGTTGGGAATAGAAAGCTATGGATGTTCTTCAAATATAATGATGTCAATAAAATCTTCATGGATCATGAAAATTTCTCCTCTGTTCCACCCAGTAGATTTGCTGACAATGAAGGCGGTATTTCAAACAGCTTTATCCTAATGGATCATCCAGAACATGCCATATACAGATCACTTGTTGCAGATCCATTTCTTCCATCACACATAAAAGAAATGGAACCGACTATTGAGAAAATTGTATTCAGCTTGCTTGAAAAAATAGGTGATCAGGGTACTTTTGACTTTGTCTCAAAGTTCGCAATTCCACTCCCTGTAACGGTCATAGCTGATCTTCTGGGCATACCTGAATCAGACAGAGAGAAATTCAGATACTGGTCAGACGTGATAATAGGAAACAAAGATCCAACCGGGGCATATTCACTTTTTCAAGATGATATGAAAAAATATTTCACAACAATTATAGAGAAAAAAAGGAAAGATCCTGATGATTCAATTATTAAGCTGCTTACTGAATCCGAAATAGGAGGAAATAAAATTAGCAATGATGAGATCATTTCGTTCTGTCAGTTACTTATGGTTGGTGGAAATGAAACAACAACAAACCTTCTCGGTAATATGTTCAGTATTTTCTCTCAAAAACCGGATCTTATATCCTATCTTGAAAGCTCATCATCCTCAATTGAAAGCGCTATAGAAGAATCACTGAGGTATTATTCACCCATTCAGATGATACCTCACCGCTGGGCAAGAAACGATATTTCGTTTCAAGGCAATGAAATAAGGAAAGGTGACGGGATAATTCTGTGGATAGGTTCAGCAAACAGAGACGAGGCAAAGTATGACGATCCTGAAACCTTCAGAGTGGACAGAATGCCAAAGGATCACCTTGCTTTCGGTATGGGTATACACATGTGCCTTGGAGCACCGCTGGCAAGGTTAGAGGCAAAAATTGCTCTTCAGTATCTGATTCCATACTTTAAGAATTACAGAATCGAAGAGTCGGGAAAATCCATCATAAAAAATCCACTTGTCTATGGATATGAAAAAATGATCTTGAAGAGAGACTAATCCTTATGATATATTAACAAAACAGAATATGCACGAAAACTTTCAGAGGGCTGTTAATATTTCATTTCTGTACGTATTGGTACAAATAGCATACTCAAATTTCTATGCTTTTTCAATTTTCTTCTTCAGTTCTCTAATTTCTTCCTGTAAATCCCTGTTCAATGGGAATCTCTTGGCTTTTTCCTCCAGTTCTGACAGCCGGTTCTGCAAGTTCTTTTTTTTCCTTGATATATCTTTCTTACTCAGCCCCACATGATGTCATGCCTATTGACTGATTTAAACTTTTGATCTCCCCAGGTTAAATGAATAAACACTTCTGTACACGAAGTAAAACAAAAACTGCCAAATTTCAGAATATGTCATGGTAACCAAGAAGTTCAGAACAGTAGGTTTTTACATAATCACTGTCACTTTCAGAGAATCCTTCACATTCCTTCCTTATGATATCCAAAGTGGTGTCAAGATCTCGTTCAAATTGCCCTATGATCTTTTCAAGATCCAGGTCTTGCGGTGATGGGACAGTTCGCTGACCTCGCTTAGCACAATACAAAATGTATTTCGCTTCGTTGTTAGATCTGAGGTATATTCTGTCGGAGTTTATTGTTACCACTATGAACTCATCCTGTCTGAACATTGTAATATTAGATCCAAGGGGGAGTGTTATTTTATTCTCAAGGGGCTTCTTAAGGTAACCATCAGGAAATGATCTTACAGAGGATAATTTAACAACCCTTGCACATATGGCGTGAAGACGCTGAACTCTTTCAGATTCAGAGGGATCCATTTCATAGATTGTATCAGTTCCACGAATAAAAGCATTAAAAGTTTCAATGCTGAATGACGCATTTTTTGTATATTTTCATCCTAACTTTCGAATTTCCGATGATCGAATCAAACTACCTTTATTCCTTCAAGATAACCTTAAACATACTGAAATAGTAATCAAACTAGTTGGATCAAAACAACCTGCATTTATCTGAAAACGCCTATCCTCTAGTGAGAGTTTAGCAGCATCCAAGTTACAATAAAGAAAACGGGCTTGCCGGGATTCGAACCCGGGTAATAGGCTCCGAAGGCCAACAGGATATCCTGGCTACCTCACAAGCCCACACATGCAGTCTAGGTAATCCTTAAAGTTTCCTGCTTCTCGGAACCTGTGGGAAACAGGGCATCGATGCTCCCCTCATCCTTGAGGTAGTCAAACATGGTGTAAATATTCCCCTTTTTTTTAAGCTTTGATGCCACGCTTGAGAAATTGAAGCAGAAGCTACATTTTGTCACATAGGATGAACATAAATAGCAGTTACCAGAATCGTAGAATATACAGTTCTTTTCCATGTTTCCGTCTTCAGGCATGATTCTCCTATGTTACAGAAGAGATAACCCTTTCCATTCCCGGGAATTTGAAATGTAATGATGACGCATGTTTCCAGACCTCATGGATAAGGGAGTTTCTATGGACGATTGGAAAACCATCGTTGGGATATGGGACCTATAATTCAGATCCCATTCTGTTAGGCAATCTCTTTGGCTCCACTATACTGATCAGATTCTCAAGTATCTTGCTTCTCACCAGAGCTGAGCTGTCAGTTTCAAATTTTGCCTTGATTAAAATCACGTAAGTATTGAGAGTTGTTTCATCGACAAGTAATGAAGGCTTGTCCAGAAGACCTTCCATCGAACTTACAGAATTTTCAATTTCAGCTTTCAATGTGACAAAATTAAGGTATTTGGGAATCTCATATCTGACCTGCACCACAGATTCCTTGTTCAGAAGCCTGTAAGCACCCTGAGTGAGAACGTTGTTTGCGATCCTTACGATTTCTCCTCCCTGTGTTCTCAATGTAGTATAATTTATACTTATATCAAGGACGGTTCCAGCAAATCCATTGTTATAGAGGAGATCACTGGAAAAATACTTGGGAAAAATAACAGGATACTGAATACTGAATTGCCATGCATGGATCCACACCCTGTCACCAATCTTGAATGGTTTCGTAACAATTAGGAGGAGGCCTGCAAACTGATTCGCAAGGACGCTTTGAGTTGCGAGACCGAGAACGGCAGCTAGGAATGTGCTCCCCAGAATGATCGAAGACACATCGATTCCAAATGCAGCAATGGTTGCAACTGCCATTATGAAATAACCAACCATACGCACAACAAATATGAATGGGTGTATGCTTGCCTTGTCAAGGTACCTTGCAAGAACGTTGTTAAGATATCCCAGTATCATGCGGATGACTATGTATGATATTATTGCAACAATGGCAGCATCCAGAAACCTGGAATACTTCTGCGGAACGTAGTGAAAAATAAAAACAGCGATATAAATGACAAGTAGAATCGCAAAGAGGAGCCCGAAAAGTGAGATCAGTGCTCGTAACCTGCCAGGTTCACCCCTTTCTGCCACACATCCTGATCAATGAATGACTTAAAATATTTGCCAAAGCAATCCAAAACAGGATTAGAAAGGATAGTAAATCATGTAGATGCTTCTCTTAAACTATCTATGCGACTGTTGATCATTTCCATTATGGCAGTCCTTTGAAGCTGATTGAATTCATTATTTTTAATGGATATTCTCAACACATATGTGTCAAGGGTAGTTTCATCAATTTGTAGATTAAGTTCGCACTTCATACCCATTTCTTCCAATATTTTCCCCATAACATTTCTTACCAGGTTCAGGGATGTATACTTTGGTAACTCGTACCTGAGAGACAAATTGGTATTATCTGAAATTATCAAAAAAGCGCCAACAGCAACAATGATGTTCGGAACGATTGAAACCTGTCCAGATTCATTCTCTATTGTGAGATAATTGAGTGTTATGTTCTTGATTTTTCCAACAATACCCTGAGCATAAAGGTAGTCTGCAGAGAAATACTTTGGCAAAAATATTCCGAATTGAAGGCCTATGAGGGCACTGGAACTGTTCCATGGAAAAATCCATACTGTGTCATTTATCTTTACGGGTCTTGTTACAACGAGCAAAATACCAGAGAATATGTTACCAAGTATGCTCTGGGCCCCCAGTGCCAGTACGGCAGCAAGTAACGTGCTCCCAAGAAACACTGAATAAACGTTTATTCCCAGTGAGTAAAGCACTGCAACAGCCAGAATGAAATAAGAAAGGGTGTTCACAAGATACATGGCTGCCCTGTATCCATTTATGTGCCTTGTTCCGGAAAACCTTCCTTTGAGGAATCTCCTGAAAGATAT
>JAKAYH010000084.1 GCA_021826835.1 Thermoplasmata archaeon
CCGATCTTAAAATATTGAATGACGCTGAACTTGTTAAATTTGAGATCATAAGCAGTAAAGAAATTAATCGTCTCATGGAATCAATGACGCTCAACGAGATTGAAGGAAGGTATGTCTTAAAACTTTTGGAATACTCAAATTATTCAACCATCGTTGATTCCTTTGATGTAAATGCAGATCGGTGCTCCAGCACTCTGTCTAAGAAAAGTGGAAAAAATGTAATATGCAGACATAAGGCCGACAGAGACTATCCTATTGTTTCAGCTGCATCTGTGATATCAAAAGTTATTCGTGAAAGGGAAATGGATAAAATCAGAAATCAATATCCGGGGATAGGGTCCGGGTATCCTTCTGATCCATATACTATTGAATATCTTAGATATGCTTTGAATAATAACGTTGACTTGGGAGAAATAGTAAGAACTAAATGGAAAACCTATACTAATGCTTTGAAGGAAACAAGGCAAAGAAGATTGTGATTCAGTAAAGTGAATCTTTTTTTGGAAAAGAAATCACATTAATGAGATTATTCATTCATTTTAGTATTTATTGGAAATTTCATTAAATGTTAAACCAAGATATCTAAAGGATTAGAGGAAAAAATATGTCGCTTCCAATAGATTTAATTATACTGACTAATATTTAAGCAGTCAAAAGTGCAACAAAGCTTTATATATATTCTTTATCAGCCATTCTGTTTGGCAATAAAAAACGTATAAAAGAAGAAGAATTGCTCGAGGAAGATGTCTAGTTTGGGGACATATTTGTAGTCATAGGGTTGTTATTCTCACTTTTTGTCATTTTTGCATTCATTTTTTCGGCACAAAGTATTGGAACTACGGTTAATAACTCTGTTCACAATGGAAGAACTGTTGTTTCAGTAACCGCCACTAGTGAGGTCATGACTAACAACATAGAAACTCAACTTGTTAGAAGTTCATGTCCAACAGAAAGTTATACTTTCGGCTTGGCATTTCATTATCATCATCATTGGTCTGCTTATCACGGATTGTTCAGTGGCTGTGACTCTGGAACCTACACAATGGAATTTAAAGACATTATAGGGTTTTCTGCAGTTTTTCGTGAGAATATCATCTATTGTGCAAGTGAAAGTGGTTCTATAACTTGCAATAACGCAATTAGTGCCACTCCGCCAACAATAGCTGTAAGGACGGTACAGGAACCTAACAATCCTTCAATACCCACTGAACTAGAAATGTTTCAATATTCAAACCTTATCATAGTTGGTAATAATGGTGGTGAACCAACGGTTGATTTGTCAGGCGTTGTCTATTTATTCGGGGCACCTGCAGTTACAGCCCAATGGAGTCCAAGCCTAGCAACTTTTAGTGGAGAGTTGTCATTGGCATGGATGCATAGCGCAAATTTCAACTATTATTGCCCTTATCCAATTGCCCCTGGAACAACATTGACAGGTTATGGAAGTTAAGAATAAATAACTTAAAGGATTGAGGCTAGAAATGAAATTAAAAACATTTATCACTCTCTTTATGACTATAATAGCACTTTTATTCATACTAATAACATTTCTTCCTCTTATGGAGGAATCTTATTCATTGAGAAATGCATTAACAGAGCCTAATGAGAAAGGTGCATGCCTTAAGTTTCAATTTTATGATCCTTCACTCTCTGTTTTAGGGGTGGAGCATAATGGTACATGTGCACCAATAGGGGGAATAATATACCTGAAGGGCGAAGGGAATCACTATACTATTACCGCAGATTTGGATAATATGTGGGCAAACTATAGTAATCAGAGTAGCTTATGCATAGGATCTTTCCTCATTTATCCCCACAAAATAACATCAGGTGAGATTGCAAATGTAAACGGAATTGAAGGAGTATTTAAAGAACAAACATCATGTCTCCTTTGTCCTGAAATTGACAATGTATCCACAAGATATTATCCATATATAATTTCCAAAACTTCTGGGCCTGATTTATTTTTGCTTCCAACTTCCAGCGAAGGAGTAGTGTACGATGGGTCTGGTTGCTTTAATCAAACGAAATCAGTTAATTTTTTTAAGGACTTATATGGGCCCCTAGGAATTTCATTGAATTTCAGACCAGGAATTGTTCTGAATTTTCAGTTAGTGAAGTCTAATATCAAATTTACTTCATTGGATGATTATTATTACATTGATCAAAACACATCTATAGTGAGTTTGCTCATTGTTTTTTCAGCGGTTTTTTTGGTTTTAGTGATACAACGAATGAAAACCAAAAGGAAGTACATTACGAAATCTGATATTCTAAAGAATAAACATCAAGAAAATCTGAGGGGAATAGTGAGGAAGAAGAATGAAGGAAAGAAATGAATCTAACGCATGGTTGAAAGTGGAAAATTGCATAAAGAAATATGGGTCAGTTACAGCACTTGATTCTGTCTCTTTTTCAGCAGGAAGGGGGGTAACAATATTGCATGGAAGGAATGGTTCCGGAAAGAGCACTATAATATCAATTTTGGAAGGTCTATCTCCTACGGATGAAGGAAAAATATCAGTCATTGGTTATGATCCAATGAAAAACCCTAAAAAAGTAATGGAGAATGTGGCATTTCTCCCAGAAAGACCACAGGTCTTTGGCGCCAATATAGTTGGGGATTTTCTGTATTGGTACGGAGAAATAAATCATTGTGATTATAATGATATAGAACGATTACTGGAATATTTTGATCTTCGAAATCTGATCAAGAGTAAATTCAGTAATCTGAGTAGTGGAGAAAAACAGTTAATAGTCTTAAGTGCCATATTATCTTCGAAGAAAAAGGCCTATGTTCTTGATGAACCCAATGCAAATGTTGATTCTGTAAGAAGAATGCAGATTGCCATGGAAATTGAGAAAAAAGCAAGAACAGGGGCTTCTCTCTTAGTTACAACTCACATGCTTGATGACCTACTTCCAATAGCCGATTCTATGATCCAAATCAAAGGTGGGAGAATAAAAAAAATACTTAGCCGAAATGATATAAAGGAAAATACAAACTTAACTGTTAGAATTTGGATGTCCAATGAACAGTCCTTCCAAAATCTGGCTGATTTTGATATAACTGTTAACAAGGATATCGTAGATATAAGAGGCGCTACTGTTTCAAAGATTTTAGAAGCATTAACACCAGAACAAAAGGAAAATATAATCAGTATTAACTCGGTTCCCGAGATGATCTGATGAAATTATTACAGTTAAAGTATGTGCTGAATGAGACGGACCCATTTTATATAAGGGAACTGCTAATGGCCTCTTTCTTCTATCTTGTTGTAAGTTCATATGTAAGTTCACTAGACTATTCTGCCGTTCCAGCTATTGATGTCTTTCTCCAGAATACTACATTCGCAGCGTTTACTATCCTAATTCTTTATGGCGCAATGCTCTCTGCTATTTTTGCCAGAGGGATCGAAAACGGTTCAACTGGCTTTTTGTTCACCACACCAATTAATAGAAAATTCCATAT
This sequence comes from Thermoplasmata archaeon, assembly GCA_021826835.1. Next base: position 3,473 of record JAKAYH010000084.1, read on the forward strand.
ATTACTTTCAATGTTTGTTCAGGCGATTATTGGAGGGGCAATATTTCTTATTCCAATAGGATTTGTTTATTGGTTAACATTTTATGCACTCAATCTCTATGTTCTTGTAATAATTTATCTTGCAATTTTAGCGCTTATTCTGATTTATCTTTCATTCGGCTACCTTATTTCATCTATAACGAAAAGTGCAGTAGGGACTTTTATTCTGACGGCATTTTTCTTTCTGCAAATGAGTTCTGAATCAGCAAAGATCTTCAAGCATAATCTAACCGGGCAGTTTATCCTGTCAGGTCTTACAACAATGAATTTGAATTCCCCTTTTGGTTCAAAGGGAGCTGGTTATGTCTTTGATGCCTTAGTTTTTGCCTTAATAATGTCGGTTACTGTCTCAACTGTTTGCTATTACCTTCTGATTAAAGGAAACATGAGGAGTGGGAGATAATGCTTAAAAAACTATTTCATATAGTACTTTTCATAGTTGCATTCTTATCCATTTTTTCATTCTATGCTTACGGAGAGATTACCCAGTCCACGCATAATTTCAAGACTCAAAATTTTGCAGTAAATGTATGTAACACAAATGAAAAGAACACATTAATATTATCAAAAACAGTTTGTTGCATAACAACACTAGGGAACGGATTGAATATATCTTATGTGGGAGCAAATCCATCTTTTCCGAAACAATTCAATGTGTCAGGCATAACTTATTTTATAAATATCTTCAAAGGTAATTCTACAATATACGACAATTTATCATTCCAGGGAAGCAGTAATATCCAATATTTATGTTATCAGCATGGTGCTGGAATGTACCAAATATCAACCTATGTCGTAGTCGACACCAACAATTCTTCCGCAATATCTCATATATCATCTATTACTTACAAAGCGACGGCACTTCTTGTTTCCAGACCTGCAAACCCAACTGAACTAATCTATCCGGGAATCGTATTTGGAGTTGTTGCTGTAGTTGTTTTTATACTATCAAGAATCTACGGGGAAGATACTAAATATGTTCCTGAACGTCTTCTCCATCAGAAGCAAAACTTGAAGCGGATAAGGAGAACATAGTAAAGAAGGTTATGCAATTCATAAGATACTTTACAATAAGTTAATGTATTTTAGGATATTCTTGTCTTGTGCCGCAAGACGAATTAGGTAGGGACCAGGCAGAGATAGCTGATGATTACAATGAAAGAGGAGTTTCATTCTTTAATCTTAATAAATATCCTGATGCAATAAAGGAGTTTACCAGGGCCATAAAGATACTTCCCAAAGATCCGGATTATTATTTTAACAGGGGATTATCATACTATTCCATGAGAATGTATGAGCCTGCCATTAAGGACTTTAAGAAATCTATTGAACTATATCCTGAACATGCAGATTATTATAATGCTGCTGGAGCAGCCTTGGAAGATTCCGGAGATCTTCAGGGAGCATATGATCTTTTCACTCAGGCAATAAAGATAGAAGGAGATATACCAGATTACTACTACAACAGGGGAAACGTGCTTTGGAAATTGAAGAAACTTGAAGAAGCCCTGCAGGATTATACTGAAGCAGTAAGGCTGAACAGCATGGACCAGATTTTCGTCTATAGAAGATATGAGTTGCTTATGGAAATGGGACAAAAAGAAAAAGCTCTAAGAGATATAGAAACGGCAATATCACTGGTTCCTGAAAATTTCAATTACCACATCATAAAGGCAGAAACGCTGGCTAAAATGGGGAAGAAAAAGGAGGCCCTTGAAGCCTTTGAAGAGGCCTCAAGATATATTTCACAACCGGAACTCATTGAGGAAAAAAGAAAAGAACTTGAAAAGCTTCTTTAATTGAAGAAATAAAAGGTAAGCAGGTTGGTTCATGAATCTTTTAACGCTCTCAATTTAAGGGATTATCAAAAAGATGCAATAGAATTTGTAATCAACAGCCTCAAGGAAAAAAATGGAGCAATACTGGAATCTCCAACCGGTTCAGGCAAAACAATTATGGGCCTTGTCTCTGCAATTTCTTTTGCAAGGGAAAATAAGAAAAAAATTCTCTATCTTACCAGAACAAACTCTCAGCAGAGTCAGGTTATTGAAGAAATCAGGGTCATTCAAAAGTTTGTGAACATAAAAGCGACCGCAATACAGGGGAGGGGAAATCTTTGCCCATTGTATCGGGAAATTGAAAACGAAGATGATTTTACATCCGAATCGCTGTCAAAAATGTGCTCATCCAGAAAGAAAAAAGTTGTGGAAGGAAATCAGGATGCTTGCAGATTCTACAATTCAAAAGTGAAATCTGAGGAAATAAAAAGCCGTATTATTACTGAACTGATAAGTCCGGAAGCTGTTTATGAAGAACTGGTTCCTCTAGAAATTTGTCCATACGAGAGCATCAAATATGCAATGAGAGATGCAGAGATTTGCATAATGCCGTATTCTTATTTTCTTAATCCGGGAATAGCCCCATCGGTATTGTATAATTGGAGAACTTCAAGGGAAAGTATAGTTATTATTTTAGACGAAGCGCACAATCTCCCTGAACTTTCAAGGGGGATTTTCTCTTTCAAAATAACAATGAGGCAGATTGAACTCGTGGAAAAGGAGTGTGCAGATTATGGGGACCCGGAATTCCTGCCAAGGATCAGAGCGAGCGATGTATGTGAATACATTAGAAATGCCATAATCGATATGGAAAAAGAGAGGCTTTCAGAACAGGAAGAAAGCAGAATGATGTTTCGGGATTTCATCGATTATATTCGAATAAATGGTAAATTGACGGGTGAAAATCTAGAGTATATTATTGACGGATTGGGCACTCTTGGTGATAGTATAGAAGAAACAAAGGAAAAACTTGGAAAGGTACCCAGATCACATGTTAAAACACTTTCCACTGAATTGAAATTTTGTCTCAATGCAGAGGAATCAAACTATATTGCCATTATAAGGAAAGATAATGGTGGTGTTTTTGAGGCATATTGTCTCGACCCATCAATAGTTTTGAAACCTCTTCAGGAGTCTGCAACAATCCATTTATCCGGAACTCTAAGACCGTTTGATATTTACTGCAGGATGACCGGATTTGAAGAATTGCCTGCAATGGCAATTGAGAACGTATTTCCTGAGAAGAATCTTCTAATTGGATACAAAAAGGGGATTGGCACAAGATTTTCAGAATTGAACAGTGAGATGCTTCAAAAGATAGGTAATGAAATACAAAACATAATCAATTCAATTAAAAGAAAGACTATCGTGTTTTTTCCTTCAAGGAATTTAATGAATGATGTTATTGACATAGTGGGAAATAAAGGAATCCTCATCGATTCGGGCGATTTGGATCAAATAGATCTAATGCACCTTATAGATAAATTTAAGAAGGAAAACAGAGCCTTATTTACTGTTATAGGAGGGAGACTCTCAGAGGGAATAAATTTACCTGGAAAACTTTTGGAGATTGTGATCTTAGCTGGTATCCCATATCCCAAACCAGACGTGAAACAGAGAACCATAATGGCATATTATGATCATTTATACGGAAGGGGATGGGATTATGCAGTCACTTTTCCAACATTGGTAAAAATGAGACAAACCATAGGCAGACTTATACGAAATGTTGATGATAAAGGCGTTGCAGTAATACTGGATGAGAGGGCAGAAATTTTTAAAGATTATCTTAAGGGGCTAAGGGAATTTATTGAGGTTCAGAGAGAAATAGAAGATTTTTTCATAGGTATAATGAAATAATCATGATTACTGTGAACGGTTAATATTAAATCCATTTAAAGCGCTATACATCCATGCTTGCTGCACGAATTCACAGCCCGGGAGGTATTGAAAACCTAAAACTGGATAATATTGAAGAACCTGAAATAAACGACGGAGACATTCTTGTTAAAATAAAGTTGGCAGGGTTCAACCCTCTTGAATATAACCTTATAAATGGAAAGGTAGTGTATTCGGTGAAACCATTTCCTCATATTCCCGGTTCAGAGGTACTTGGAGAAGTTCTTAACGATGGAAGAATGGTAAAAAAAGGGGACAGAGTAATTATATATAACCGGATATTTGACGGTAATTGTGATCTTTGTCTCTCCGGAAGGGAAAATCTGTGTTATAACGGTGGTCTTTGGGGAGTAATAACAAATGGCGGTCTTACGGAAAAAATATTGATTAGTGAGAGGAATGTTGTAAAAATACCGGAATCAATTCCTGATGATATAGCAGTCTCAATACCAATAGGTGCATTGACAGCATATCATGCTCTGAGAAAGGCAAATGCATCAGCCGGCAAGAGCATACTTATATACGGAGCATCTGGAAACACAGGAATATTTGCTGCTCAGATAGCAAGGATCATGGGATTGAGGGTTTACGGAGTATCCAGAAAGACATGGGTCAAGGATTATGGGGTTCTGAAAACATTTCTCATGGACGACATACCGGAAACCATGTCATTCGATATCGTTGTCAATTCGCTTGGTTCAAGGTTCTGGGAAAGTTCAATAAGTCATGTAAAGCAGGGTGGTTCTCTGGTATCTTTCGGCGTTCTCACAGGAAAGGAAACCACTCTGGACATCGCAACGTTATATACAAGAGAAATTCAGATAGTTGGGAGCACGGGAGGAACAAGAAACGATCTTATGGAACTAGATCGGA
>JAKAYH010000085.1 GCA_021826835.1 Thermoplasmata archaeon
GATCTCGGATTCCATTCAGGATAAATTTTATCAATCATTTTATATGACAGAAAAGTTGCAAAACTCTCATTGAGCCAGAGATCATTCCACCAATCCATTGTCACAAGATTTCCAAACCACTGATGAACCAGTTCATGAGCAATAACTTCAGCAATTGCCTTGTAGTTCGCTGAACTGGTTGTTTGATCTATGCTGAGGTAGTAATCCCTGAAGGTGATTGCACCCCAGTTCTCCATTGCTCCAGCAGAAAATTCAGGGACATAGATTAGATGAAGTTTTGGCAGTGGATATATGACTCCAAAATAGCCCTGGAGCAATGAGAGTGTTCTGGAAGCAATATCTATTGGAAAATCAGATTTTGTGAGATATCCCTCAGGAGCTGAAAGGATAATTTCCACTCCTTCAGATTTTCTCGATCTGGATCTGAATTTCCCAACTCCAAGATATACAAGATATGTTGACATTATGGGCGTAATCCCAAATGTTACAATTTTTCGTTTCCCATTTTTCTCAATCTGTTCTACAGGAGTATTGGAAATAGCTTCAAGATTGCTATCTATATTCACTGAAAGCAGGAATCTTGCCTTGGCATTTGGCCTGTCAAGACATGGAAACATCCTCCTTGCACCGGTTGATTCGAACTGTGTGGTGAAAACCTCGCCACCATTATAAGAAGCAGTGTAGAAACCTGTGAGTAATTTTGGTATCTGACCAGAATATAATATCTCAGCATTGAAGTCTCCTTCAGGCAACATGAATTTCAGTTTATTTGCTTTCCTGTCCAGCTCGAATTCGGCTTTCATCCCATTTATGCTGACCTGATGAATATCCAGTTCCACAGAATCAAGTTCTATAAAGGTGCCATCCCATTTTCCTGTTATATTCCCGGTTCCCTCAAATTTATGTTTGTTTGAATCTATATCGATAAATAATTTGTAATTTTCTATAGTGTTCATTGATTCTTTATTTAAAGATGTATAAAAAAGTTTCTCTTATGGAACAATTCCTTATGCTATATGAATAAATTGAAATTGTTGATGAGTGATGAATATCACCTGACCAGAAGTCTGAGCTCTTTTTTCAGGATCTTCCCAAGTGGATTTTTTGGAAGATATTTTACAAAATAAACAACTGAAGGGACCTTGTAATCTGCAATGAACTTGCGGCAAAATTCCTGCAACTCCTCCTGTGTCAGTACCTTATCATGTTTTACCACAACAAACGCTATAACTTTCTCTCCTGTGTTCTCATCAGGAGATCCTACAACAGCGCATTCATCAACTTTTTTGTCAGACATTATCACCTTTTCGACTTCAGTACTGTACACAATATATCCTGAAACGACGATCATGTCTTTCCTTCTTTCTACAATGTATAGATATCCTTCACTGTCTATTTTCCCAATATCACCCGTATATAGCCAGCCATTTTTGAGGACTGGTTCTGCTATCCCCTCATTTAGGTATTCCTGGATAATCTGTGGACCTCTCACTATGATCTCACCTGCTTCTCCTATTGGCAATTCTTTGTTCCTTGTTTTCAGGTCCATAATCCTTACACTTGTATTGGGAAGAGGCATTCCTACAGAACCATGCTTGACCATTTTATCATCCATGGGTGATAATGTCACAGATGGAGACGCTTCAGTGAGGCCATAAGCCTCATATATTTCCGTTCCAAATAATTTCATGAATATTTCTCTCGTGCTATTCTGCAGACTTGCTGCACCAGACATCACCTTTAGCGAACCTGCAGGTGTAATTTTCCTCCCGGAAGCAACTGCATTGAGCGAATTGATCAGTGCAGGAATAGCGGGATACACTACATAGCTATTTTTCTCAATAATTCTTAGTATGCTTTCACTATCCTTAGGATCCATTATAATGTGGATTTTTGCTCCAAGAAAGATAGGCAGAAGCACGGTTATTGTCAACCCGTAAACGTGAAATAAAGGTACAACAGAAATAAATACTGTATCTGTACTTGATATATTTTTCCCCCACTCCTCCATAATGTACAGGTTAGAGATTATGTTGTAGTGAGAAATGAGTGCAGCTCTTGGCCTTCCTGTTGTTCCTCCAGTGTACTGGGTAAATGCCCTGTCTTTTTTTGAGTCAATTTTTTCTTCAGGAACAGCGGGTAATCCTTCACCTAAATTTTCGAAAGAAAGAATGTTCCTGTCTTCTGGAACCTGCCCCGTTTCCATCAAATTCCTGATTAAAGGGATAGAGTTGAGTGGATTCCTTGAACTGTTAGAATCGTTTATGATTACAATCCTGTCGATCGCAATCGGAAATAGATCAACAATTTTTGGAAGAAAATGTATGAATGCAAACATGGTTCTCGACCTTGTGTTCTGAACAACATTCTTGATTTCATTAAATGTGTAAAGTGGGTTGATATTTACTGGCGTAATACCCAGTTTTGTGCATGCAATGAGCAGATAAACATATTCTGGCATATTGGGAAGGATTACACCAATCATGTCCCCTTTTTTCAGGCCCATTCCATGAAGTCCGGATGAAACTCTTTCAATATTTTGCTCAACTTCAGCGTATGTTAATTTCCTGTTTTGAAAAATAATTAAATCTCTGTCATTATATTTTCCTACTGATTCCTTGAACATGGAGTAGATTGAAACTTCAGGAATTTCAATATTCCTTCTTGCATGCCCAGGGTAATTCTTTTCAAGAATTACTTCGATTTGATCAGTAGATTTCGGCAACATAGGTGATGTTCTCCAGCTCTTTTTCTACACCGGAATTAAAATTATAATGTAGTATTTATACATTTTGTAATATGTATGCAAATTTACAATAGATATTTGTTTCATTCTTCAGTAAATTTCATGAATTCTTCATTTGTTTCAAGCTCTTCTTCCCTGAATCTTTTTCTTATATTTCCGGGGATAAAATTTTTGGCAATTCTGGTAAGGTCTTCAGTTGAAGTCTCCTTAATCAGGAGTGCCGCCAGAGTATAGATTATTATGGAAAGAATGGTGACCCCACCCAGTATCAATATATTCTTTGGAACTGTTATGGTTTCTATGAATATTATGAATATTGCCTGAACTCCTGCAGGTAACGCCTGTCTTAACAGGCGGATGTTGAACGGGATTTTCTCCATCCTTGATACAATGATCCTGTAAATTACGAATGATGCAATGCCTGATATTAGCATTGCATATGCTGCTCCAAAGGGGCCCAAAGAATATTTGCTGGTCCCCAGAATTTCCGGAGGAACCAGAATAAACATGAGAATAATATTGAAAAATATCAGTAGTGTGTCTACCCCGGCAACCAGTCTTGTTTTTTTCCTGCTTATGATTGCTGAGTTATAAGGTGAGCTGATTGCACTGAAATAAGCTCGCCATGCAAGAAGGGAAAGCATGATGTTGTAAGCCATGTAATTTGCTGTGAAAATGTTCATTACATCAACTGCAAGAAGAGACAATGGCACAACAAGTGGAAGAGTATAAAGAGATATGAGCCTCTCAAATTCATGTATAGACTCATTATGTTTTTCCTTCCCTGATGTTCTCTGATACCTGATCAGAAGGGGCATGAAGAACATAGACAGCGATGCTGAAAGTGTTGTGATAAGGGCAGCAATGGTCTGAGAAGTGTAGAATGCTCCAGTGGCGGTTGCATGCCAGTAGAATTGAATTATTACCTTGTCTATATTTCCGCTAACTGTTCCTACTGAAAGGGCGAATATCAGTGGGAGTGCAATTTTTGTATATATCTTTAACATCCTTTTTGTTGGCCTGCCAATCTTCCATGGCCTGCCAAGCATTATTGAAACCACAAAGAATAATGTGTATGAAATACTGTAAATTATAGCTAAATACAATGCATCAATATATCCATAAAGGGTGGGGTGTGTTCCAATCAGCAGTGCCATAATGATAAACACTGAATTTCTGAACACTGCTTCAATCAGTGGAGGTATTGAATTTCTCACGGATTTTAGTGTTGCTATATAATAGGCAGAACTGAAGGCAGTCATATTCTTAAAAAAGAAGTATGGTATGAGTGCAATGATCACCCAGTACTCAACAGGTGACTGAAAACCTTTGTGAAGTATCTCAGTCCATATGGCAAGTGATATGATGACAATAATTGAAAAAACAGTCCCCATCACAAGCTTAATTGAAAGATATGTTCCATTGCATTCCTCAATGTTCTCACCATGTGTTATATTTATAGTGTGAGCAGTAGAATAACCAAGATCACCAATTATAGTAAATATGCCCACAAAACCCATACCAAAGGCGAGAAATCCCCAACTGGTAGTTCCTATATACTTTATAATGAAGAACATCCCCGTCATGCCAAAAATTGCACTTAGAATGTTCTGGATTATCACAATTGGCGATCTCTGTGCGAACACTTCGAGGTAATGTAAATTTCCGTTTAAAGTTAACTAACACCAACCTTCAGAGATGAAGGGCTCGGATGGCAGAGCAAATCCATTTATAAATTCATAGCATCGCTAAAGATAATTTCCAGAAAAACAGAATCATTTCACCAATTTCTTTAATTCGTTTTTCAAAACCTTCCCAAGAACGTTTTTTGGAAGATGATCAACAAACAATACAACCTGGGGCACCTTATACTGTGCCATATTTTTACTACAATAGTCAATAATTTCTTCTATGGTCAGTGTTCTGCTATTTTTTATCACTATGAATGCAACAACTGCCTCTTCAGTTATTAGATCGGGCATTCTTACGACAGCACATTCCTCGACTTTATTGTTTGATTTTATAATTTTTTCAACCTCATTAGGATAAACGCTCATTCCTGACACCATAATGAGTTCCTTTTTTCTGCTCATTATGTATATGAAACCGTTTTCATCGTTTCTGGCTATGTCTCCTGTGTATAACCACCCGTCCTTAATAGCAGATTTGTTTGTTGTATCTGTCAGGTATTCCTGTATGACCTGGGGGCCCTTCTACTTTATAGATCCCCCATGAATGATATTCTTCAATAACCAATCCTTATCACTAATTCAGGCGAAAACTGGTAAATTAGGTCCTTTTGATATTTTTCCTGGCCCTGTCAATCTTCCCTCTTAGAAATAATGAGTTTATAACCACAGAAGTTGAACTCATACCCATTGCAAAAGCAGAAATGATGGGCAAGACAAAGAATATTGAGAGGCCTGTGAATGGTACCAAAACTCCTGCTGCAACAGGTATAAGCAAGATGTTGTATCCAACGGCCCAAGCCATGTTCTGTTTTATCTTGGAAATTGTTTTGTCTCCAATGAATTTCACAAACTGAACCTGCTCAAGATCATTATTCATGAGGATGATGTCTCCGTTCTCCCTTGCAATATCTGTGCCAGAACCCATGGCAACTCCAACATCTGCCGTTTCAAGGGCAACAGAATCATTTATTCCATCCCCTATAAACATCAGATATTCGCCTCCAGCCTGATATTTCTTGACTATTTCCGCTTTCTCGCCCGGCGGGACTTCATAATAAACATCGTCTATTCCCAAGGTTCTTGCCACCCTGATTGCCTCACTTTCAGAGTCACCAGTTATTAAACATGCACTGAGACCTATGCTTCTGATTCCTCTGATTGCAGAAAATGCGGATTCCCTTATTCTATAAATCAATGAAATTTCTCCAATCAATCTATCATCGACCCTCACTGAGACAGACGAGACTCCTTTTGTCCCTGATCTTGAAATTTCAACCTTAACGCCATCGATTATTCCGGAGATCCCTTTTCCCGGTATTTCCATAATGTCCGACGCCTCTTTCAATGATTTTACTGATTTCAAAGCCTCGTTAACTATTGCTCTTGCAACCGGGTGATTGGATTTTGATTAAACAGATGCTGCCATCTGTAATACAAATTCTTCTGAAACTGCTTCATCTTCAATTGTTATATTTCCTATAGTCGGGTTGGAATCTGTAAGGGTACCTGTTTTATCAAACATGACCATTGTGACTTTCGACAGCCTGTCAAATGCGTTCGGGTTTTTTATAATCACGCCACTCTCAGAAGCCTTGCCTGAAGAAATTAGGAGTGTTATGGGTACAGCGAGGCCAATTGCACATGGGCATGCAACCACTACCACGGAAACAAATGCAAGGAGTGAGATTTCACCTGCTGAAGTGTACCCAATACTATTCAGATAAACATACCAGAAAATAGATGAAACAGTTGCTATGAACATGACAAGAGGGACAAATATCGCCGAGAAAGCGTCAGAAATTCTCTGTACTTTTGCTCTTCCGGAAACAGCTTTCTGCAACATTTCATAAATTTGAATGACAGTGCTATTTTTCCCAGTTCCTGTAACTTCTACCTCAACTGCACCATTCAGGTTCAGTGTTCCAGAATATACCTTATCACCTATCTGTTTTAGCAGGGGCATCTGCTCTCCGGTGAGCATTGATTCGTCCACCTCGCTTTTACCTGCAGATATCAGGCCATCAACAGGTACGCTCTCACCGGGTTTAATGAGTATAATATCACCACTTTTGATGGAATCAGCCTTTCTGTCCTGAAAAACACCATCACCTGTTTTGAGGTGGACAGTATCTGGAATTAGCGATAAAAGTTTTCTTGATGCACTGTTGGATTTTTTCTTTGTTATGTTTTCAATGAAATTTCCCGTCAATATCAGTGTTATGATAAAGACAGATGCGTCAAAGAAAACATCAAACCTTCCTGCATTTCCACTGAGAGTAACGAAAGCTGAAAAAATAAAAGCGGTTAAAGTTCCTATAGATACAAGAAGATCCATGTTTCCCGTTAAACTTCTAACCGCATGATAAGCTCCCTAGTAGAAACCCAGTCCGGAATAAAACTGCACGGGAAATGAGAGGGCCAGAAGAATGTAATCTTTATATGATATCCCTGCAAATTATGATGAGGGTATTGCGTAACTTATCAATAACACGGGAATGGACAGTGCCCATCCTACAGTGAGCCTTTTCCTGAGTTTTGAATACTCAAGTTCCGGAGAGCTGTATACCTGTCTGCATGCATTTGAGCAGAAATAGTAAGTTTCCCTGTCAACCTCATAAAAAATATCGCTGTTTTCTGGTACAAACATACCACATACAGGATCTGTGGGCATATATACACCGATTATCTGCTGTGTTTCAGTGGATTCTTATCGAATTCTGTCTTGCAGTTGCTGCTGCAGAAGTAGAATGTTTTTCCCTGAAACTGGGTTGTAAACTGAGTATCTTCCTTCACTTTCATACCACACATTACATCTTTTGCCATACTGGATAATTTCCTGGTAATAGATAAATATACTCAATGAATGCTTTGATTTTCATTGAAATAATTAATAAATTATTGTACATCATGGTTAGTGCAAGAAAAAATACGTTGTGCCTGGAGCTATACTGGAAATAACCCACTGTATATAGAATACCATGACAGAGAATGGGGAGTTCCGCTCCATGATGATAACCGCCTTTTTGAGATGCTTGTTCTTGAAGGGGCCCAGGCAGGTCTCAGTTGGCTAACTGTTTTGAAAAAAAGGGATTCTTTCAGGAGGGCTTTTGCAAATTTCGACCCTAAGGCTGTTTCACTGTTTGGAGAAAGCAATATCAACGAATTGATGAAAAATCCAGAGATAATCAGAAATGAAAGGAAAATCAAGTCTGCAATCACGAATGCTGTTAAATTCATAGAGGTTCAGGATGAGTTTGGAACCTTTGATAATTATGTCTGGGATTTAGTCCATGGTGAACCTGTAGTCAACCACTGGAAATCGATTAAAGAAATTCCCCCAAGAACTGAACTTTCAGATGCTTTGAGCAGGGATCTTCTCAAAAGAGGTTTCAGTTTTGTGGGTTCTACTATCTGTTATGCATATATGCAATCTACAGGCCTGGTGAATGACCACCTTGAGGAATGCTTCAGGTTTCAGGAACTGATGAGATTGAAATGATGCTATGAATGTCTGAAAACTAATAGACTAATTTTTAAAGTTACTTTCCCCTCGCAGGAGATGATGGTATTTTCAGCATATTCCATCTTTCGTCTATTGCCCCAATGATTAATTCTGAGA